>JAYUOR010000591.1:0-2961 GCA_043760765.1 Planctomycetota bacterium
GTCGTGCGCCAGATCTACAGCGGATTCGGCATCGGAAAGCCGCTCTCTGTCGCGCCCGAGGAAATCGCCGCCGAACAAGCCTCTTTCAACGCGATGATCGTGATCGCGTTGATCCTGACGATCGTCGCCGTGTTCGCGGTGAAATTGCTCGCGTCTCCGCTGATCTGCGTGGGCGCGATCGTCGCACTGCTCGCGATGGAGTGGAGCCAGGACCGCGCCCATAGCCCAGAAGCCTGAACCCGCCCGGCCTTGACAGGATCGCGCCACGGGCAGACGATCGCACGAACCGTGAGCGCATTTTTCGCGAGGCCGGCGCGGAGTCCCTGCGCATCGTGCGCTCGCCTCGAATGAGCACGCGCGAGGATGAAAATGCGTAGTCACACCGCCCTGACAGCAGGCTTCATGCTTGCCGTCTTCACCGCCTCGTCTGCGGTCGCGCAGACTCAAGTCTGGATCAACCAGCTTGGCACAAGCGGAGCAGACTATGCGGACGCCGGTGCACCCGACGGGTCGGAAGGGCTGTACCTTGCCGGCACAACCGATGGCGCTCTTGGCGGACCGAATGCCGGCGGCGTTGACGCCTGGCTCGCGCGCTACGGCAGCGGGGGAAACCAGGTCTGGATGCGCCAGATCGGGACGAGCCGCAGCGACGATGTCAGTGGCGCAGCACCGGATGGATCGGGCGGCTTGTATGCGAGTGGAACAACTCAAGGCAATTTCGGGGGGCCGAATGCGGGCCTCGAGGATGTCTGGCTCACTCGCTACGACAGCGCAGGAAATCGAAGCTGGACCCGACACTTCGGCACGACGGACGAGGACATCGCGTACGGTGCCGGATCGGATGGATCAGGTGGCTTTGTCCTGTGCGGCGGAACGAGGGGCACCTTCGCCGGGTCCAATGCAGGCCTGTCCGACGCCTGGCTCGCCCGCTACGACATTGGAGGCAATCGGACCTGGATCCTCCAATTGGGGACCGCGTCGAATGACTGGGCGAATTGCGTTGCGCCCGACGGAACCGGTGGCATCTATACGAGCGGCGGAACGTTGGGCAGCCTCGGCGGGCAAAACACAGGCGTCACGGACGTCTGGATGGCGCATTACAACAGCGCGGGCAGCCTGATTTGGATTCGGCAATTAGGGGCGACTGCCGACGCATCTTCGGCAAGCGTTGCGTCAGACGGATCGGGCGGCGTGTATGTGTGTGGCGAGGCTTCCGGAAGTCTCTACGGTCCGAGTGCGGGCAGTGTGGACGCCTGGATCGCACGCTACGACGGGGCGGGGAATCTGATCTGGGGGCGACAACTTGGAAAGGCCAGCGCCGACTCCGCGAGAGCAGTCATGCCGGACGGGATGGGTGGCGCCTACTTGACCGGTTACACGGACCGCGACCTCGGTGGGCCGAACGCGGGTTTGACCGACGTGTGGCTCGCACGATACGACGGCGCTGGAAATCAGACCTGGATCAGCCAGTTTGGTACGAGCCATTACGAGCTGCCTTGTCCTATTGTCCCGGTCAGCGGTGGCGGTTGCTATCTGATCGGCATCACGGATGGTCTACTCGGCGGAGGGCACGCGGGATTCTTTGACACTTGGTTCGCGCGCTACGACGGGCCGTGTCCGCTGTCGACAACCTACTGCACGGCGAAGCTCAATTCGCAGGGCTGCACGCCATCGATTGGCTTCAGCGGTATCTCGAGCGCCACGGCGGGATCAGGTTTCACCATCAGGGCGAGCCAAGTCCTCAACAACAAGCCAGGCCTGTTGCTCTACAGCAACGTCGGTCGCGCTGCAGTTCCATTCCAAGGCGGACTGCGCTGAGTCCGCACGCCACTCAAGCGCTCGATTCCGATCAACTCGGGTGGGAATCCGCCACCGAACGATTGCTCGGGTGTGTACTCGCTCGACATGAACGCGTTCTCGGTTGGCGCGCTCGGTGGAAGGCCGGCGTCGTACTTGACGGTTCCCGGCACGCTGATCGAGGTCCAGACGTGGGGCCTCGACAACGGCTTCCCCTCGCCCGGCAACTCGTCGCTCTCCAACGCCTTGGAGTACAACGTCTGCCCGCGCTGAGTCGCGCGGATGCCGCCGGAATTCCATCGAGCTCGGCCTGACGAACGCCTTGTGATCTCGCTCTCGTCCCCGCTGATCAGCGTCGGGAAGACTCACGGCTTGCTCGCGATGGAGTGGAGTCAGGACCGCGCGCTCAATCGCGCGAGTCCAAGTACTCCCTGAGATCGTTGGCGAGCGGACTTTCGACTGTGATTCGGTCGCGCGTCAGCGGCGAGCTGAAGACCAAACGATGGTTGTGCAGCGCGTGGCGCTCGAGTTCGAGCCGCTCGAGGTCCTGCGCGGTCGAAACGCCGTCGGCGTAGCGTTGAAAGACGGCTTCTTCGACGCCGTAGAGTTTGTCGCCGACCAACGGATGGCCGATCGCGTCCATGTGCACGCGGATCTGATGCTGCCTGCCGGTCAGCGGCCGGCAAGCGACCAGCGTGCACTTTCGATGTCGCTCGACGACGTTCCATTCCGTCGCGGCTTCCTGGCCGTCGGCGATCACGGCCATCTTCAGATCGACGCTGCTCGTGCGCGAAGGCCCGATCGGCAAGTCGATCGTGCCGCGCTCGCTCTCGACCACACCGTGCACGATCGCCAGGTATTCCTTCTCGGTTTCGCGCGCCTCGAATTGGCGCATGAACTCGGCGTGGGACTGCGGCGTCTTGCCGATCAGGAGCACGCCGCTCGTTTCGCGATCGAGTCTGTGGCACAGCCTGGGCCGCGCGTCGCGGTGCAGGCGATCGTATTGAAAGTGCGCGTGCACGCGCTGGATCAACGTGTCCGACAAATAGCGGCCCGAAGGGTGCACCGCGATCAACGCGGGTTTGTCGATCACCAGTGCGTCGTCGTCCTCGTAGAGCACGTCGATCTCGGTCGTGCTCGGCGGTTCGATGCTGCGCAACGGCT
>JAYUOR010000592.1:0-7639 GCA_043760765.1 Planctomycetota bacterium
TGCATCAGCGTCTTGTCCGCGCCATGCGCCGTGGTCTTGGGATGGGTGAAGAGCCAGAAGATCACGGCCATCGCCGCCAATGTCCCCGCGTAGATCAATGGCAGCTGACGCCAGCCCTCGGGATTCGCTCCGTTCTCCGTCAAGTGCGTCAGCAAGCGTGGCGCGACGAGCAAGGTCAGCGCGGAGCCCGCGTTGCCCGCGCCGAAGATCCCAAGCGCGGTTCCCTGGCGTTCCCTTGGGAACCACACAGACGTGTAGGCGATGCCGACGGCGAACGCGGCGCCGCTGATGCCGAAACCCAGGGCGGCGAAGAAGAACTCCATGAAGCAGTCGGCGCGCGAATTGAACAGCAGCGCGGCCGCGGCGAGCAGCATCAGCACGAAGTAGACCGGCTTTCCGCCGTAGCGGTCGGTCAACAGTCCCACCGGCAGACGCAACAGCGATCCGGTGAGCACCGGTGTCGCCATCAAGACACCGATCTGCAGCGAGGTCCAGTCGAAGACTCCGCTGGTCACGAGGTGCGTCACCAGCACGCCGTTCATGGTCCATATCGCAAAGCAGATCGTGAAGGCGAGTGTGTTCATCGCCAGCACCGTGTACGCGCGCTTCGATTCTTTCATGGCGTCAGGCGCTCGAGTGGCCGTGGTCCTGTCGCGCGCGAAGGCGCAGCGCGAATCCATGCAGGAGATTGATCAATCCGAACAGGCCCAGTGCCGTCGCGAAAGTGAGCATCAGCAGGTGGAAGGCGCTGCGGCGCAGATTGTGCAGGAACAGACTCCAGGGGTTCCCGTCGCTGGCGATCAAGGGATGCGTGCCTGCGACGTACTCGCTCGCGTCGGGAATCCCGTCCAGGTCGAGATCGCTCGTCTGGCTGATTTCCCGGGCCAGTTCCACGGGCGCCGAGCGCAGTTCGAGGATGCGCTTCTTGCCGAGGCGTTGAACCAGGCTATCGCCGAAGTCATTGAGGATCGGGCTGTCCACGACTGTGCCGGGATCGAACGCGGCGCGCGCGCGACCCAGACGCGTCAGTTCCTCGGGGTTGAGACTCCCGACCTGTCCGGCTCCCGTGCCTTCGGGGCCATTCGAATGCACGTGGCACAGCGCGCAGTCCACCGGTCGGCCGGAATTCTTGCGCACGAAGGTCTGGAATTCGTTGTGTGCGGCAGCGCGCGCATCCAGCGCGAGCAAGGCGAACAAGAGCGTGACGACGATGCGTCGAGTCATGGATTCACTCCCTTGAAGATCTCGTAGATCTGCTGCCCGAACAGCGTGACCACCACGAAGTAGATGGCCGCGGCGATCGCGATTGCGCGCAGCGTGCGGCGATTCGATCCGCGCAGGATCCACGGCGCGAGGAAAAGGCCGCCGACAAGCGCGGTCATGGCCAGCATCACGACCCAGTAGGGCAAGAGCTCGAGCGGGTAATAGACGAAGTAGAAGTACCACTCCGGTTTGATGCCCTCGGGCGTCGAGCCGAGCGGATCGAAAGGTTCCATCAACGGATAGGCGAAGAACGATTCGAAGGGCAGGCACAGGCCGAGCACGAACAGGATCAGGAACGCAACGCCCCACACCGACAGGTCCTTGATCACGAAGAACGGGAAGAACTTCTCGCGCTTGACGTGTTCGGTGTCGACTCCATGGCTCATGCCGTGGATCTGGACCTGGAAGAGATGCAGCCCGAGCAGTCCGGCGACGAGCAGCGGCAGCAGAATCACGTGCAATGCATAGAAGCGCGACAACGTTGCCTGCCCGACCGCGGCCTCGCCTTGGATCGTCTCGCGCACGTATTTCGGCCAAGTCGCCATTTCGCCAGGCAGGTACTGCCCGATGGCTTCGATCGACTGCAGCCCGACCTTGGTCGCGTTGACCGCAATCTGATTCCAGGGCAGCAGATAGCCCGTGAAGCCGAAGCTGAAGACCAGCAGCGCCAGTCCGACTCCGCTCACCCAGGTCAGCTCGCGCGGCTTCGCGAAAGCTTTCATCGCGAACGTAGTCAGCACGTGCACGATGACCGTCAGGATCATCGCTGACGAACTCCAGGCGTGCAGGTTGCGGACCAGCGCGCCGCTGCTGACGTGCTGGCTGATGTACTCGACGGACGCATGCGCGTCGCTTACCGTCGGCTGATAGTAGAACAGCAGCATCAGGCCGGTGACGACCTGTACAAGGAAGAAGAACAGCGCCAATCCGCCCAGATAGTAGGCCCAGCTCATGCGGTGAACCGGGACCTCCTTCTTCGTGAGCATCGACTCGGCGTTGAGCTTTTCGAGCGGAAAGCGATCGCGCGCGAACTCAGCCGTGATGCGCGCGACATCGAGGAGTTTCACTCAAGACCTCCCGTCAGAGCGTTTGGCGATGTACACGTCGAGGTTTTTTGTTTTTTCCGGATCCAGCTTGCCGTGAAGTTGTCCGTCCGCCGAACGGCTGGCCACGATGTTCAGTTCCGCGTCCATCAGCACCCAGCCGATCGATGGCAAGGGATCCTTCGCGGGTGCGCCGGCATTGGGCTGGCCCGTCTTCACGTTGAAATACGAAACGTGACACGGGCACAAGATGCGGCCTTCGGCGTCCACTTCGCTGCCGACCGTGCAGCCAAGGTGCGTGCACTTTGCCGAGCGCAGCACCGGCAGAGCGTCATCGCCAAGGAACGCGAGCGCCGGTCGCATCTCGTAGTCGACGAAATAGCGGCCCTTCTTGGCGCTCAGTTCCGAGAGTTTGCCGACGCGAATGTACTCCTGACGGCTGCGCTCCAATTCGAGGCGTTTTTGCGCTGCGGTTTGCTCGAGACGGGCAAGCTTCTTTTCCAGCAGCGCCGCCGACTCGCTCTCGCTCATGCGCGGGCCGAAGAAGAATTGCACGAATTGGTCGAAGGTGCCGGCCGCGAGCAACGAGCCGCCGGCCGCGAGCCCCACAGAACCGCGCAGGAAGTAGCGGCGTGCCTGCAGCTTGCCGATCAGAGCCAGTGCTCGATCGAAGCGTCGCGGATTGGCCCAGACGAAAACCAGCGGCGCTCGGAAGAGGTAGGGCAGCGGCAGCGAAAAAAGGTGTACGAGCCGCGAGAAGGGCACGAGGAAGAACACCGCCCAGGCGAGCGCCATGTGCGCTTGCACGAGACTCGGCAGATCCGCGACGAGTTCCGGGCGAGGCTGGAGCGTCACGAGGCTCCACAGGTAGGGCGCGAGCGTTCCGGTGGACCACGATGCGCCCCAGCGATGCATGCTCGCCGTCAGGAGACCGAGCACGACCTGCACGATCAGGATCCCGAGGATCGCGAGATCGACGGTGGTGGTCACGGCCTGGATGCGGCTGTTGCGCAGGCGACGGAAGCTCAGCACGCAAAGTCCGACGAGCGCGACGAGCGCGGACGCCATGCCCAGCACCTCGACTGTGAGCAGCACCGTCGAGTTCGACATGAGGCTCGACCAGACACTCGGCATCACGAAGGCGAGCGCGTGTCCGGCCAACACGATGAAGATGCCCACGTGCCATGGAGCGGAGCCCCAGAGCAGTTGGCGATCTTCGAGGAACTGCGAGGACAGCGCCGAGTAGCTGAAGCGCTGCGTGCGAAAGCGCCAGATGGAGCCCAGCACGCAAATCAGGATCGCCGCGTAGGGCAAGCCGACGAGCAGGAACGACTGGATCACAGTTCATCACCTCCGTGCATGACCGAACAACCATTGCAGCCGTCCCCTGACGGCGCCTGCGCCGCGAGTGCGATCCTGGATTGCACCGTTTGGGGCACACCGTCGGGCGCGATGGCGGCCACGATCGCCGCGAGAACGTGCCGATAGGGGTTGCGCGTGCGGGCAAGTTCGCGATGCATCGCGGTTACCGGCAACATGAGGCACCAGCGCACGAGGTCCGAAAGTTCGTCAGCGTCCAGGCAGCGCGCGAAGCGCAGCAAGACGCCGAGGTGATCTGGAAGCTCGTTGCCAGGATCGAAACCAAGCGCGCGGAAGCGCTCGACGAGCCGCGACATGAGGTGCGCACGCTTGAAGCTCTCCTCGCCAAAGAGGTGGACGCCAACATAGGGCGCGGATGCCGGCGCGACGAGAAACGTCCGAACGTGGGCTTCCTCGACGAGTTCGGGCGAGAGTGCCGCGATCTCGCGAGCGAAGGCTTCGAGGTGGGGGATGAGCGCCGCTGTGCTCACTTCGCGCGCGATGCGGGCGGCGCGCTCAAAGAATTCAGCGCCCGGGTACTCGAACAGGTCGGCCAGCAGAGCCAGGTCAGAAACATCGATGTCCAAGAGATCGGTCACGGCTAGCCTCCTCTTTGCGGAATTTCGGTCTGGCCCAGCCCGCAGGATCCCTTGCAGTGCTCGGGCGAGCACGACTGGGGCATGGCTTCTTCGCGCTGGATCGGCGGCATCACGAAGCGATCGTTGACCGTGGCGACTGTCGTCAGGGCGTAGATCCCTTCCGCTTGTTCGGGGCTGAGCTGCGCTTCGCGCAATAGTCGCTTGACTTGCTCCGCGCTGACATCGTCGAGCCCTTGGGCGCGCTTGAAGTGGCGCACGGCGATCAACTTCTTCAGCACGCCCTCGATGATCCCGCGATTGCCGGCCGCGAATAGGTTCGCGAGGTACTGGATCGGGATGCGCGCCGAATCGAAGTTGCCGAACAGACCGCCTGCATCGTGTTCATACGTCGTGCCTTCGATCTTGCCCATGATCGGCATGAGCGGCGGGACGTAGAACAACATCGGAAACGTTCGGAATTCCGGGTGCAAGGGCAGCGCGAGCTTCCACTCCATCACGTACTTCCAGACCGGCGAGGAACGCGCGGCGACGATGAACTCTTCGCTCACGCCGCTCATGCGCGCAGCGGCGCGCACGTCGGGATCATTGGGATCGAGCAGGCAACTGCGGTAGGACTCGACCAGCGATTCGTTGGGCACCTTGCCGGCCTCTGCCACGCGGTCTGCGTCGTAGAGCAGCACACCGAGGTAACGGATGCGCCCGACGCAGGAGTGGAAACACGCCGGCGCCTGGCCTGTCTCCAGGCGCGGGAAACACAGGATGCACTTCTCCGACTTGCCGGTCTTCCAGTTGTAGTAGATCTTCTTGTACGGGCAGGCTGCGACGCAGGCGCGCCAGCCGCGGCACTTGTCCTGGTCGATCAGCACGATGCCGTCCTCGCCGCGCTTGTAGAGCGCACCCGACGGGCACGAGGCGACACAGCTTGGATTCGCGCAGTGATTGCAGATGCGCGGCAGGTACATCATCGAGATGCGCTCGATCTCGAACAGGCCGGCGCGATCTTCTTCGCTCAGCGACTCGAGGTTGAGGTCGTTCTCCGCGTAGAGCGGCGAGCCCGAAAGGTCGTCGTCCCAGTTCGGTCCGGCTTCGATCTTCATCGGCTCGCCGGTGATCTGCGAGATCGGCATCGCGGTCGGCTGATCGTCGCCGGCTGCGGCATCGAACAGATCGCCGTAGCGATAAGTCCAAGGCTCGTAGTATTCCTCGAGACCCGGTTGATTGGGGTTGTAGAACAGCTTGAGGAACGAATCGATTTTCGACTGCGAGCGCAATTCGAGTTCGCCGTCCTTGCCGACCTCCCAGCCGCCCTTGTTGCGTTCCTGGTCTTCCCAGCGCGTCGGAAAACCGGTGCCCGGTTTCGTCTCGACGTTGTTCCACCACATGTATTCCGCTCCCGGTCGATCGGTCCACACGTTCTTGCAGGCGACGCTGCAAGTGTGGCACCCGATACATTTGTCCAGGTGGAAGACCATCGAAACTTGTGCGCGTACGTCCATGATCAGAACTGTGGGGCCGCGAGTTTTTTCACGACGACGAACGTGTCGCGATTCACGCCGGTCGGACCCCAGTAGTTGAAGGCGTAAGTGAATTGCGCATACCCGCCTATCATGAACAGCGGCTTGAGCCTGACGCGCGTCAGACTGTTGTGCCCGCCGGCGCGCTTGCCGCCGCGTTCGGGCGACTTCGGCACCGAAAGCGTGCGCTCGGGCGAGTGGTAGATGAAACACAGCCCGCGCGGGATGCGCGCACTGACGCAGGCGCGCGTGCAGACGACGCCGTGGTCGTTGTAGACCTCGACCCAGTCGTTGTCTTCGAGGCCGAGCAGGCCCGCGTCGCGGTCGTTGAGCCAGACCGGTTCGATGCCGCGCGAGAGCGTCTTCATCCGCAGCGTGTCGCCGTAGGTCGAGTGGATGCCCCACTTGCCGTGCGGGGTCAGGTAGTTGAGCACCAAGCCGCCGCCGCCCGTGCGCGACTGCTCGAGGTCGCGCGTTGCCGACGCGGCTTCCGGTCGCGGCTTGAAAGTCGGCAGGTTCTCGCCGAAGGCGACGTAAGCCTCGTGATCCAGATAAAAATGCTGCCGACCCGTGAGCGTGCGCCAGGGGATGCGCTCCTCGAGGTTTTGACAGAATGCCGAGTAGGTGCGCGGCCCGTTGGTGATGCCGGTCCAGAACGGCGTGGTCAAAAGTCTGCGCGGCTGGCTGATCACGTCGTCGAAGCTGATGCGCACCGCGCGGTTGGCGATAGCTAGGTGCGTGTGGTCGATGCCGGTCTTGTGCGATTCGGCCTCGAAGGCGCGGTAGGCCAGTTCACCGTTGGTTTCCGCGGCGAAATGCAGGATGACCTCACAGACGTCGCGATCGATTTCGAGCGACGGATAGGTGACCCCGTCGAAACTTCTCGTCGGATGCTCCGTGAGGTACGCGTCGTACAGATCGGCGACTTCGTACTTCGTTCCATGCATGCCCAGGCCCCCGTCGCGGAAAGCGCGGCCGAGCGAAACGTACTTGTCGTAGACCTTGGTGTAGTCGCGCGTGACCACGCTCAGGTTGGGCATGGTCTTGCCCGGAATCGCCTGACATTCGCCCTTGCGCCAGTCGCGGATGCGCGGCTGCGCAATTTCCGCCGGCGTGTCGTGCAACAGCGGCGTCGCGACGATGTCCTTGACCGGCGTGGGCAAGTGGCGCTTGGCCATTTCCTGCGTTGCAAACGCGATGCCCTTGAAGATGTCCCAGTCGTTCTTCGACTCCCAGCAGGGCGGCACGGCGGCCTGCAACGGGTGAATGAACGAGTGCATGTCGGTCGTGTTGAGATCGTTCTTCTCGTAGAACGTTGCCGCCGGCAGCACGATGTCCGAGTACAGCGCGGAACTGTCCATGCGGAAGTTCAGGTCGACGACGAGATCCATCTTCCCGGTGTCGACCTTCTCGTGCCACTTGACGTCGTGCACGTCCTTGCCGTCGCGCTCCTTGGCGATCGCGTTGTCGTGGGTGCCTAGGTAGTGCTTGAGGAAGTACTCGTGTCCCTTGGCCGACGACAAGAGCGCGTTGCCGCGCCAAATGTAGAAAAGGCGCGGGAAACACTTCGGATCGTCGGGATCGTCGGCGGCGAAGGACAGCGAGCGATCGACCAGCCGCTTGACCACGTTGCTCACGACTTCAGCGTCCGTCTTCGCGCCTTCGTGCTGGGCCTGGCGCACCACCTCGAAGTTGTGCTGCGTGAATTGCGGCTGACACGGCAGCCAGCCTAGGCGCACGGCCAGAGCCTGCTTGTCGATCGTATGGCCGTGGGCCATCACGTGCTTTTCGTCCGAGACTGGGCACATCTCGTTGAAGCTCGCGTCGTAGCGCCACTGATCGGAATTCACATAGTGGAACG
>JAYUOR010000593.1:0-2960 GCA_043760765.1 Planctomycetota bacterium
ACCGAGACCCAGCACGTCGAACGAAACTCGGGCGAGTTCATCGAAGCCGCGGAAATGACGCGCGGCTCGTATCCGCCTTCGACCAGCGTCGTGACCAGCAGCGGCGGAGCCTGCTCGTTCAGTATCGAGGCCCAGTAGGAACCGTGCAGCCCGTAGACCAGCGAGAAAATCCCAAAACGCGTCGCGTTGCCGCCGGAAAGGTGCTGTTGAAAGCGCCGTCCGCCGACGGCCCATTGAGCGAGCTTGGGCGTGACTTCCGCTGTGAGCATGTCGTTGCGCAACGAATCGATCACGACAATGAGGATGTTCGGTTTCGCGTGGTCCGGCGCGAGCGTGGGCCTCGCGAGCGGATACTGGATCAAGACTCCTTCCGGCGCGAGCTCGACCTTGGCACGTTTCGCGAGGTCGTAACCCAACTTTTTCCCGATCAGTCGCTTGAGCGTGAACGGCTGATAGAGCGGGAAAAGGCGGCTGCGCGCCATCACTTCGCGATTGCGCGTCATGTCGGCAATGGCGTACGTGCTCTTCTCGCCCAGGATCGCCGTGAAAAGGAGCATGGCGACGATCCAAGCCGGACGCGCGAACCAGCGCCGCGTCGAACTCGATGCCTTCGAAATGCGTCGCGCGGTCCAGGTCCACAGCCAGCCTTGCGCGACGGCAGAGACCAGCGCGCACATGCCGACCTCCAACCACAGGATCGCATCGAGATGGATCGAATCCTCCGACCCGCTGGTCGTCAGTTCGTGCCAGACCAGTCCGTTGAAGTGATACCGGAACATGCCGTAGATCACCGTGTCGGCGTACAGCAACACGAGGAACAGCGTCCACAGGAGTGCATGAACGACGGCCAGCGTGCGCACGGAATTCAAGCAGCAGCCGAGCGCGATCAGCGGCAGGTAGATCACGGTGGCGAGCATGGCCACGGTTGAGACGAGCGCGCCTTGCATGAACACGTTCGCGGCAAATTCAGCGCTCGCGGAAGCGTGCGCGAGCCAGCGTTGACCGATGATCGCGCCCACCACGATGTTGGCGATCCAGGCCCAGTAGCTCGCGCCAAGCCGCGCGCGCAAATCGATCGTCGGAGTTTCGCTCACTGAGATCCCGGTGCGCTTTCCAGGCTGGAAAGGTCAAGGAATTCAGTGCAATTTCTCGACAACGCGCGCAGTGACGCGGTTTGCTTGGCGATGACACGCTCCTGATCGGGAAGCAGGTTCCAGTTCGGGTCGTAGGCCGCCAACTCGAGCGGCCGGCCGATGTCCAGCGGAACGCGAAAAATGCCGTCTGCGGTCCATAGACCAAGTTCGCCCCAGCCAGCGATGACGCGATCGCGCTGGGCTAGCGGCTCGAGCAGATTCAGGCCGAGCGTCCAGGACTTGCGCGCCCCGGCCGGGAGTCCGCAAGCCTCGAGCAGCGTGGCCGGGACGTCGATGTGCGAAGTCGGCCGTCGTTCGACGCCCGGAGTGATTCCAGGTCCGCGCAGGATCATCGGCACGCAGACCTGCTCGGCCGTGAAGTTCGAGGTGTGCCCCCAGTGGCCGTGCTCGGCGAATTCTTCGCCGTGGTCGCCCGTAATCACGACGAGCGTGTTGTCCAGCGCGCCGCTCTGCTGCAACGTGGCGAGCATCTCGCCCGCGATGCTGTCCACGTAGTGCAATGCGTTCTTGTAGCGATTGCGCACCTGTTCGCGCAGCAAGCCATCGTGCGTGCGCGCCATCTCAAGGTAATCGAGCTCCTCCGCGAAGGGTTGGAACAAGGCTTGATCGGCCGGGAAGTCGTAGGTCTGGTGCGCCGAGTCGAGCAGCGCGAAGGCGAAAAACGGCGCGCCTTCCGCGAGCGCGCCGGGCAACCACTCGGCAAAGCGCCGGCCGAGCATTTGATCGCGTTCGGCGCGCCGCTGCGAGGGAAAATGGTCCTCGACATCGCTCGCGATCGAGACCCACGCGGTCTGGCGAAATTCCGGGAACTCCATCGATGCGCTCGAAAACACGCGCGACTGGTAGCCGGCCTGCGTGAGCGTATCGACGAGCAGCGGAGAGCGTTTTCCCTCGAGCACCGGCCACCAATACGAACCGTGCAATCCGTACAACAACGTGAACAACCCAAAGCGCGTCGCATTCCCGCCGGAAAGGTGATCCTCGAAGCGCCTGGCTCCCTGCGAGAAAGCCCACAGTCTTGGAGTTACCTCGGCGTTCAACATGTCCTGCCGCCACGAATCGACGACCAGGATCAAGATGTTCGGGCGCGGGCCGCCGGGCGGCAGGCGCAGCGCCTGTGCGGGTCGAAGAAGCCCGGCGCCGTCGTGACGGACTTCGATGTCGAGCGCAGGCGATTCGCCTGCGGCCGCGACCTCAGGCAGCAGTTCCGAAACGCTGAGGCGCGCATAGATCGGGAAGAGCTGCGACACGGCGACGACTTGCCGATCGCGCGAAATATCGGCGTCGGCGTAGATCGTTTTTTCTACGCCGATCAAGGCGGCGAACAGGAAGATCCACGCCAGGGTGGTGCGCAGCCGACGCTGCTCGCTGGTGCGCTCGATGCGCAGCCAGGCGAGCTTCCACAACAGCCACTGCCCGAACGCAAGCAACGCGAACATGGCCGTGCCGAGTGCCCAGATGCGCGGCCCGAGATGGTAGGAGTCCTGGGAACCGCGCGTCGTCAACAGATTCCAGGCTGCTCCGTTCAGGTGATAGTGGTAGAGACCGAACACGCGCGTGTCGATGAACAGGGTCACGTGGAAGCACGACCAGGTCAGCGTCTGCACTACCAAAAACGCGCGATCGCCGAGCCTCAAGACCGCCAGCAGCGCGAGAAACGCGGCGGGCAACAGCGTCAGGGTGAGCAGCGAGGTCAACAGCCCTGCGTGCGCGAACCACCAAAGCCGCGCGCCCGGATGATCGGGGAGCGCGTCGAGATAGGACCTGCCAATGAAACAGGCCAGGGCCAAGTTGGCGAGGCCGACG
>JAYUOR010000594.1:0-2960 GCA_043760765.1 Planctomycetota bacterium
GCGATGATCGCGCAGAATGGAGACTGGATCCTGGCCAAAGCCGCCAGGAAAAGATCGAGGCCTTTGTCCGGCAGCGTCAGGCGCGCGGGCGTGAAGACCAGCGGCGCCCTGCTCGCGGAAAGGAAGCGCTCGGTTTCCGTCGCCAGTGCCGCGCGCGGAATCGACTTGCTGTTCGAACGCGTGAAGTAGGGGATCACGCTGACATGCTGGTCCGCGTCGCCGGACTGCACGAGTTCGGATTTCATGTAGCGCGACGCGACGATCAGACGCCGCGCGCGCTTCGCGTTCTCGAACTCGAAGTACTTCTTCTTGAATTCGCCGACGCCCTCGATCCAGGGCTTGACGCGGCCTTGCTGGTGAAAACACGAGCAGCCGTCGGCGGTGAAATAGCGCTCGAGACACACGCCACCCAGCGGACGCTGACAGTTGTTCCCGTTCGAGAGGATCTTGTTCAGACTCGGGCAGAAGATCGTATGGTCCTGCACGAAACGCACGACTTTGCCGGAAGCCGACAGCGCGGCGAACGTGCTCGCCTGGAAGCAGGACAGCACCAGCAGCACATCCGCGGCGCGCTCGCGCACGAGCTTGGACAATGCCGCCAACTCCGCGGGCGAAGCGCCGCCGTCGGAATAGACCGGGTTGAGCAGGAGTTCACAGCCGCGCGGCAAGCCCAGCGCCGGCGTGCGCTTGGCTCCGGCGAGCACCGTGACTTCGTGGCCGCGCGCGGCGAGTGCGGCGACCGCCTCGCCGGCGTAGCGTTCGCTTCCGCCGATCAGGCCCCAGCTGTCGAGCGTGACCAGAATCTTCATCAGCCGATCGACATCAGGAATTCGCCGTTGACGCGGGTCTTCTTCATTTTCTGAATCAGCATTTCCATGGCCTCGACCGGGTCCATCTCGTTGAGCACCTTGCGCAGCATCCAGACGCGTTTGATTTCCTCGGGCGTGAAGAGCAATTCTTCCTTGCGCGTGCCCGAGCGGTTGATGTCGATCGCGGGGAAAATGCGTCGATCGGAGAGCCGGCGTTCGAGCACCAGTTCCATGTTGCCGGTGCCCTTGAACTCCTCGAAGATCAGTTCGTCCATCTTCGAGCCGGTCTCGATCAGCGCCGTGCCAAGGATGGTCAGCGATCCGCCGCCTTCCAGGTTGCGCGCGGCGCCGAAGAATTTCTTCGGGAACTGCAGCGCGCCGGCTTCGAGTCCGCCGGAGAGCAGCTTGCCGTTGGAGGGCGCCTCGATGTTGCAGGCGCGCGCCAGACGCGTGATCGAGTCGAGCAGGATGATCACGTCCTCGCCGGCTTCGACCAGGCTCTTGGCCTTCTTGATCACCATGTCGGCGACCTGGATGTGACGCCAGGCGGGTTCGTCGAAGGTCGAACTGACGACCTCGCGATCGCCCTCGGGCAGCATGCGCTCGAAGTCGGTGACTTCTTCGGGCCGCTCGTCGATCAACAGGATGATCAGGTGCGCATCGGGCGCGTTCTTCACGATCGACTTCGCCAGCATCTGCAGCAAAATCGTCTTGCCCGTGCGCGGCGGCGCAACGATCAGGCCGCGCTGACCGCGTCCGATCGGCGTGATCAGGTCGACGATGCGCATCTCCAGCGGATTGTCGTCCGTGCCTTCGAGAATGATGCGCTCCTCGGGATACAGCGGCGTCAGTTCCTTGAACGGCGCACGCACCGCGGCGTCTTCCGGCGGGTGGCAGTCGATCTCGGCGATGTCGACCACCGCTAGGTGGCCCTCGCCTTCGCGCGGCGCACGCAGCAAGCCGCGCACGGTCATGCCCGGCGCCAGCGAAAATTTGCGCACGATCGACGCCGGCAGGAAAGCGTCATCGGCCACCGTCAGGTAGCCGTAGCTGGGCGAGCGCAGGAAGAAGTGTCCGCTCTGGGCCACGTCGACCACGCCGGTGACTTCGACGGGAATGCGATTGCGCAGGCGCGCCGCGGCAATCTCGAAGATCACTTCCTCGCGCTTCTTGCCGGACAGGTTCTCGACTTCCTCGGCTTCGGCGACTTCGTAGAGCTCGGACAGGTTCATGTCCTGCAGTTCGCCGTACTGCGTGAGCTTGGGCTTCGTGCGCTTCGTGCTCTTGGGCAGCGACTCTTCCAGGAGCGCCAGTTCCTCCGGGCTCAAATCCGCGGGCAGCTTGGCGAAATCGATCCAGACCGGATCGGGATTCTTCGCGGCCGGCTTGTCGTAGGACTGCGGCGCGTGGGTCTTGTGGAACTTGTGGCGTTGGCGTTTGTTGCGAAATTTCATGTGGCTATTTATGGGGGGCACGCGGCGTGTGCCCCGCTTCGTGCCCGCTAGGATTTGTTCGGTTCGAGGATTCGCAGCACGTCTGCGACGGCCGATTCCAGATGCGCGCGATCTGTGTCGTTGACGATGACGTGTTGGGCGCGCGCGCGTTTTTCGGCGAGCGGCAGTTGCGCCGCCTCGCGCCGCGCGACTTCGCCGCTCATCCAACCGCGCGAGAGGATCGCACGAGCATCGCGCAATCGGGCCGGCGAGTCGACGAAGATTAGTGCATCGCACTCCGCGCCGAGCCGGTGCTCGCGATCGTTTTCGAGCAGGAGCGGCACGTCGAGGACGACGCGCGGGACCCCGGCGTTGCGCGCGGCCTCGAGCCTGGCCCGCAATTCCGCGCGAACCGGAGGGTGAGTCCAACTTTCGAGCAAGGTGCGGGCAGCCTGGTCGGCGAACACGGCCCGCGCCAGAGCCGTGCGGTCGATGCGCCCGTTCGCTGAGAGCACGCCCGGGCCGAAGGCCTTAGCCACCTGGAGGCGGAATTCCTCCTGGCTGAACAGTTCGGAAACCAGTTCGTCGGCGTCCAGGACCAGTCCGGAATTCCCGGCCAAGATCCGTGCTACGGCGGATTTTCCCGAGGCAATGCCTCCGAGTACCCCGTAGACACGGGTTTGCGCGGGGACGGTTCGCGCTGGGTCGCGGGCTTTGG
>JAYUOR010000595.1:0-2958 GCA_043760765.1 Planctomycetota bacterium
TGGTGATCTTCAACGACGCCGAATGGAAGCCGCCGATCAAGAGCGAAATGCTCAAGCCGCCTGTGGTCAAGCTTTCGGTGCGCTTCCCCGGCACCGATCTCGATGAAATGACCGGCAAACACCGCAAGAGCTTCGACAAGCACTTCAAGGGCTTCGACACGAAGTTCGACGCACTCGGCAAGTCGAAGATCAAGCAGATCCAGGAGGCCGTCGGCGATACCGAGCAGCGCCTGCGCGAGAAGAAGACCAAGGAAACTCCCGAGCAGGTGGTCGAGACGGCGAACAAACTGCTCGCGCAGGCCTTCAAGGTTTTCGAGCAGCAGATCCAGAAGCTGGCGCAGGAATGCTACGAGGATGCGCTCGCGAAGGCCTACGCGGAGATGAAGATGCGCCTGGTCAAGGCGCGCGCCAAGGCGGTGGCCAAGATCGTGGTCATCTCGCTTCTGATCCTGACGGCCGCGGCGCTGACGATCGCGGCTTCTGTAGTCACCGGTGGCGCGGCGACGCCGATCGTCATTGCTGCGATCATCACCGGCGGAGCTGCGCTCTGGAAGGTCTACAAGGAAGTGCGCGGCGGCTGGGCCAATGCCACCAACCAGATCAAGCAGATCCAGAAGGACATCGCCGAACTCGAAGAGGCCACGAAGACGCTCAAGAGCATTGGCGAGAAGCAGAAGACGCTCGGCGAGGCGGCGCTGTCCGACAAACTCAAGGCTGCGAAGACTTTGCTCTCAGGCAAACTCGACGGGCTCGACAAACACGTCGGCCAGCTCGACAAATTCGTGTTCGAAGCGCGCGAGCAACTCAAGGCGCAGCAGACCGATCTCGCGCTGGTGCTGCAGAAAGCGCGCGAGTCCGGCGACACGGGCTTGGTCAAGAAGGCCGACGCGCTGGAACTGGCGATCAAGGAATCCATGACGGCGCTTTTGGGCATGCAGGACGTGCAGGCCGAGGCCGAGAAAGTGCGCGCGGAGTTTGCGGCGCAGAAGTTGCCTGAGCTCGGGGCCCTCGATCGGCTCGTGCAGCGAGTTCACGAAGCGGGGCCGTACCTGAAGAAGGTCGCCGACGGGGTGAAAGAGGTGATCGATCTCGCGCAGAAGCTCTCCGTCGCGCTGAAGTGAAGACGCGGATGCCGCAGCGCTGAGCCTCTGCTATTCGCGGCGCAGCGTGCGCAGCGCGTTTTCCAACTCGGTCTTGTCGATGGCGATGCGGAAGTTCTGCTCGCCAGCTCCTTCCGCGATCTTCAGCGTCGCCGGCGAGACCTGGCTCAGAGGAACGGCGGCGAGGCCTAGCTGGTCGCGGCGCTCGAGAAAGAGCTCGACGAGTTGCTCACCCGC
Organism: Planctomycetota bacterium; assembly: GCA_043760765.1. Classification (GTDB taxonomy): domain Bacteria; phylum Planctomycetota; class UBA1135; order UBA1135; genus JADJQU01. The sequence goes on from JAYUOR010000595.1 coordinate 1,338, forward strand.
GCAATCGACCTGATAGGTCAGCGCGCCCCGCGCGTCGAAGTAGACCACGCCGCTGCTGCCGGAGCTGGGCGAGCGCGCACTCTCGTTCGGCGTCATATGCAGACCGATGTACAGCGGCGCCGGCGGCACGAGGGATGGATCCTCCAGTTCGACGCGTACCCGCGTGGCGCGCGCAAGCGTGACGCTCCGCGAGCTTTCGACCTGCTCCACCTTCGTTCTCATATGACCCGGCGCGCTGATCACGATGTCGAGCGGACGTCCGTCGCAGAATAGCTGAAGGCGGTTGCCCTCGCGCTTGCACACCGTCCATTCGGCATCGGGCTGTGCGCTCGCTCGACTGAGCGCGCGGGCATCGCCGACTGGTTCTCCGCCGGCATCGAAGAGCAAGAGTTCAATGACTCGTCCGCTGGCGCGCAGATCGAGCGGGTCGAGCCTTGGATCGCGCGCCGTCGCACCGGCTGCCACGTTCACGCTTTCGACCGAACCGAGCTGCTTGCCGTTCGCTGCGTAGACCACTTGGACCGACCAGGTTCCCGCGCGCAGATCGCGCAGCGTGAAACGCCCGTCGGCCGCGAGCGTGAGCGGCGGTGTGCTTGTGGGAACGCTTCCGGTCGAAGGAAGCTCCTCCCGTTGCGCGTGCACCAGGATCGACGCAGCCTCGAGCGACGGATCGAGCAGCACGCGGCCTGAGATGGCGCCCGCTTCAACGAGCACAATGCGCGCCTTGAGTTCGCCCACCGGCACTACGATCGCCTCGCCGGCAAGACCAGCTTTCACAGCCTCGATCCGCAGCGTGCGGATCGGACCGTCGCCGCGGATTTCGAATCGTCCCTGCGAGTCGCAGCGCGATCCGAACACGCGCAGGACGCCCGCGCCCGCTGCGTCGGGATCCGCCGGACTCGGCAACCGTGACGCGTGCACGGCCGCGCTCTCGACTGGTCTGCCGAGCGAGTCGACGACGGTGCCGGCGACGAGCACCGGCACTTGCGAAAGCGCGAAGTCGCCCAGTTCGGTCGTTCCTCCGAGCACGGCTCCCGACAAATTTTGGCGCGCGACAGCTAGCGGCAATGCGCCAGGCACCGCAACGATGTGGAACGGAATCAGGCTGCTGCCTTGCTCGGCTCCGCTGCCGTGGTAGAGCGCGAGCAGGCGGCCCGCTTCCTCGTCGAGCGGGTAGCTGACGATCCAGAAGCGTCCGTCGGCGCCCGTGCGCAGCGACCAGCCGTCTTCGTCCGCGAAGCCTAGGCCGTGTTCGATTCGCGCCGAGACTCGAGTTCCTTCGAGCGGCTTGCCCTCGCCATCGACGAGTCGGCCACAAAGGACCGCGACGTCGTCGCGCAGCGGGATGCGCAGTTGCAGCCGCTGCGCGGCCACGGACGGTCCCTCGCCAGTGCCCCCGAGCGGACTGTTGAGCCCGGCGAGGATCACGCTTACATCGAAGTGCCGGCCCAACTCGACGTACTCGAACACGGCGCTCGAGCCATCCTGAACTCGAAGCGTTTCGATTCGGCCTTCGGCCCAAGCGCGCGGAATGCCGTGCTCGTTGAAGGCCAGGCGGACTTCGAAGGGCACGCGCACAGGCGATCCGGAACGGTCGACCAGTGTGACTTCGAGGCTTCCA
>JAYUOR010000596.1:0-2957 GCA_043760765.1 Planctomycetota bacterium
CAAGACGTTCCTGCTCGGCCTTGCGCGCGTTCTCGACACGCTGTTGTTCCTTGGCCTGCTGCTCGCGCTCCGCGCTGGATTGCGCCGGCGCGGGTGCTACGGGAGCGGGTGCGGGAACAGGTGCGGGTGCAGGCGCCGGTTTCGGGCGCTGAATGGCGAGGCCCGGAACGGCAAACATCGCCAGCAGGGCCAGCGCAAGTGTCAGGAGATGTAACTTCATGAACAATTTCCTCCGGGGAGCCGGAACGATCTGCAGCACAGCCGCTGCGCTTCGCCGACCTCCCTAGAATGGGCTATGCAAGGCCTAGATGCGAATCTCTGGTCGGGAGCGGTGGCGCAGCGCCTGTCGATTGCCTATTTTCGTTGCCCCAGCGGGGCCCACACCATGAACGTAGTACCTGCCCTCTCGTTGCTCGCGTTCACCTTCGTCGGCTGCCACGCGACCCCGGCGAACACCGAAGTCGCTTTCGAGCGAGTGCTTTCAGGCCAACTCGGCCTTTCGATGGAAGCGAAAAACGCTGTTGTGAAAAACGTCGAAGAATGGCGCGCGCTGTTCCGCGCCAGCGGTCCTGGGATTGAAGCGCCGCCGCTGAACATCGACTGGTCCAAGAGCATGTTGATCGCGGTCTCGCTGGGCTCGCGGCCTAGCGGAGGTTATGCCGTCGCGATCGACAGCCTGACCTTGAAGGGCTCGCACTGGATCGTGCACGCGCGCGAATCGCGCCCGGCAAAGGACAGCCTGCAGACCACGATGATCACCGCGCCGTTCGATTGCATCGCAACCGCGCGCTTCGCCGGCAGAGTCGACTTCATCGTCGAGTGAGCCTGATTGACGGCTCGACGCTCGCTGCGCTGCGCCATCGCAACTTCCGGCTGCTGTGGGCCGGACAATTTCTCTCGCTGATCGGGACTTGGATGCAGAGCGCGACCGTGTTCTGGCACATCGCGTCCATGGCTCCGCCCGGCCGCAAGGGACTTGCGCTGGGCCTGGTCGGGCTGGTGAAGGTCGTGCCGATCGTGGCCTTCGCGTTGGTCGGCGGCGTGTTCGCCGACGCGCTCGATCGGCGGCGCATGATGTTCTGGATGCAGTGCCTGATGGCGCTGTCCGCCGGCATACAGGCCACGCTGACCCTGAACGGACTGACTTCGCTCTGGCCGATCTACGTGCTGACCGCAATCAACTCGGCCGCGGCGGCTTTCGAGGGTCCAGCGCGCCAGTCGCTGATCCCAGCCCTCGTGCCGCGCGCCGCCCTGCCCAATGCGATTAACTGGAACACGATCGCGTTCCAGATGGCGGCCGTGGCCGGACCGGCGATCGCGGGCGCGACGCTGCACTGGTGCGGACCGGGTTGGATCTACGCGATCAACTCCGCCTCGTTCCTCGCGGCGATCGCGGCGGTGCTTGCCCTGCGCAACCTGCCGCCGCGATCGCCAGAACATGCCGCGCAACTGACTCCGTCGGCTGCGCTCGACGGACTGCGCTTCGTCTTCAGCTCGCCGCTGATCCGTTCGACGATGCTGGTCGATTTCTTCGCCACGTTCTTTTCCTCGGCGATGGCGCTGCTGCCGATTTTCACGCAGGACATCCTCAAACAGGACTCGACGGCCTACGGCTGGCTGTACGCGGCGCCGGCGATCGGAGCGGCCCTGACCAGCCTGATCCTCGTGCGCGTCGAGAGGCACATCGTGCGTCGCGGACATGTGCTCTTGTGGGCTGTCGCCGCGTATGGACTTGCGACGATTGCCTTCGGCCTCTCGCACACTTTCTGGCCGATGTTCGTGTGCCTCGCGCTGACCGGCGCGGCCGACACGGTCAGCATGGTGATCCGCAACGTGCTGCGGCAGCTGACCACGCCCGACCATCTGCGCGGACGCATGACCAGCGTCAACATGATCTTCTTCCTCGGCGGCCCGCAGCTTGGCGAACTCGAAGCCGGTCTGCTGGCCCACGCCGTCGGCGCGTCGGCGTCCGTGGTGCTCGGCGGCATCGGTTCCCTGTTGTCCACCGCCTGGATCGCCAAAGCGACGCCCGAACTGCGCCGCTTCCGCCGCGAGTGACGGCCAAACGCAAAAGCCTCGACTGCGCCACTTTGGATCCACACGCGCGCGTCGAGCGCGCCGCTGAGGATCGAAAGCAGTGCTGTCGAGGCCGGCTGCCGGCGTCCGTTACTGTTCGAGCACGAGCCGGAACTTGCGATGCGATGCGGGTGCCGTCGCTCCCTGGAAGTTGCTCTGGACGGCGAAGTCCAGCGCGGGCAAGCCCTGGTTCGCGGCAACCGTCACGGCCACGGGCTGATCGAGGGTCGGGAACGCTCCGAAGAAACGGTCTCCGGGGCCGCCGATGAAGTTGTCGTTGTCGTCGTCCGAGCCGGCGACGATGATGTACGAGCCCGCGGGCAGTCCGGCGACCGAGTAGGCCAGACTACCGGTCGGATTGACGATGTCCTGGGCCACGCTGGCACCCGTGGTGGCATCGACCGCGACCACGAAGATGTCGACATTCTCCGGAATCGCCGTGGAGTCCACCTGCATGGAGACCTGGATCACCAGCGTACCGGCCGGGTCATCCCAGGGCACCGCGATCGAGCCCGTGTAGAGCCCATCAACAAGCCCGCCGCGGCTGACGCTGACGGTGATCGCACTCGTGTCGCTGCTCGTGGGCGGCGCGATCGGCACGAGCGTCGCCGTCAGCCAATTGCCACCCGTGTTCGTCGATACGATCGGCGTGCCCACGTGCAGCGTTCCACCGCCTAGATTTGAAACCAGCACGTTGGCCGTGGTGGATGTCGGCGCGAAAGAGAGAGCCTGAGTCGAGAGTCCGAGCACTGGAATGGTCGGAGCACCCTGGCTCGCGACGAGCACGGCCTGGAAGGCGTTGACCAATCCGAACCCGAAGGAGTCGTCGCGTCCCGGCGCGCCCAGGTCGGTCGCCGTCGTGGTCATGAAGTTCTCGATCT
>JAYUOR010000597.1:0-2956 GCA_043760765.1 Planctomycetota bacterium
GCTTCATGAAGAAGCGAAGCAGGTGGTACAGGTCCCACAGCGAGTTATTGACTGGAGTTGCCGACAGGAGCACGACATCGCGGCGCTTGCCCGCGAGCAATCGACGCAGGATGGCCGCGCGCGTCGGCGCGTCGGGGTTGCGGTAATTGTGGGCCTCGTCGAGCACCACGAGAGCGTAGTCGTCGAGCTTGCTCTGGAGGTGCTGCTTCTTCCCCTCGAGTTGAAGATCGTTGGCAAGTTCCTCGAAGGAAAGGCACTCGACGACAAGCTCAAAGTCGTAGATGAACTTCTTCCAAGTCGTATCGCGCAGGGATGCCGGGCAGACGAGCAGCACGCGCTGCCGCCGCTCGCGGTACGTGCGGATGATCTCGCCCGCAGTGAATGTCTTGCCCAAGCCGACGCCGTCGGCCACGAGCACTCCGCCGTACGTCTCTAAAATGCGCCGCGCTCGCCAGACACCGTGTCTCTGGAAGCTCGTGATCGGGATCGCCCCGCTCTCGTCCTGCTCCTCCGCGAGTTCCGCGTGGTACAGATGCCAGAGCACCTTGAGGTAGATCAGGAACGGCGGATACTCCGCGAACAGTTCCTCGTACAGCGCGGCGAGGTCGAACGGGACCGCCTCCTCCCAGAGCTGATCGAACCACTGCTCGACCTTGCCGACGAGCGGGTCGCTGTAGTGGCCGAGATTCAGTTCGAGGTTGGTCGAGAGGCCCGCACGCGTCAGGTTCGACGAGCCGACGATGACGCCGCGATCATCGCCGCGCAGGATGAACGCCTTCGCGTGAAGGAAGTGGCGCTCGTAGCGTCGAACCTCGACGCGGCCGGATCGCAGGAAGTCGAGCAACGTGCGGACAGCACAATCGTCGGCGGCATCGAACGGCAGGATGTCGCGATCGTGGCGCAGGCTCTTTTCCAGCCGAGCGAGGTCTTCGCGGACGCGCCGTCGGGTGAACTCGGGCTCAGTCGGATCGAACGGCCCACGCCGAGCGCGAATCGATTCGGGCTGCGGTTCGACGCCGAGCAGCAAGCGGATCTTGCCAATGTGCCGCGCCTCCTGCGCGATGAGTCCGAGTCCCTGTGGGTTGAAGTACGCGCTGGCGACGGACAACTCGGTGGGCACGCGGCCCGCCTGCCTGAGCTGCGCCAGGTGACGCAAGATCGCGCGCGCCAGCGTGTTGCCTTCGCGGTTGTCGATGAAGACAGGCGCTGCTTCCTGGCCAGGAGCGTGGGTCGGATCCGGGCTCACACCTTAGGCTCCAGTACGAATCGAGCGCGTTCCTTCCGCAGCATCGTGAACGTCTGCATGTGCTTGACGCCGAGGCCGATGCACACGTCGGGGATCTTGACCCTGTGCCTGGAGTTCTCCGCTTTCTCGTGCGTGACCAACGTGTCGCCAGTAGCCAGGGCCTGACCCACGAGGAAAAAGTCTGCCTCCTGAAGGAACGTGCTCACGGCACCCGGGTCGTAGCGGCCGCCGTTCACCCAGGAGGTGACGGTAGCAAGGGCCGCGAGCACAGATGGTTCCAGCGGCCGGAAGAACGCGGGTCCCCGCTTCGCTGCCCAATTCGACAGATCGTCGCCTTGGCCCACGAGTTCATCCTCGACGTTGGCGATGCTGTAGACCGCTCCCTTGGCATTCTCGCGCACCAACCAGTCCCAGAATCCGGGACAGAAATCGAGACCGTAGTAGGTCCGCTTGGCCGCGATGAAGACATTCGTGTCGAGCAGGTAGGCCATCAGCTACCGACTCCGAGATGCTCACCTATCTGGTCGAACGTCGAGAGCTTCTTCACGCCGAGCAGTCGGAAGGCCTCCGTGAACGTCGTCTGTCCGTTCAGCGTGCTGATGACCACGGCACGTGCCAATCGCTTGCTGGCTCGGGCGCCAAGCGACAAGTAGAAGTTGCCGCCCTTCGACTTCGGCAGGCGTCGGAGTCTCGTGAGCTCTCTCTGATACTCCGCCCAGAATCCTTCTCGCGTGAGCCAGCCCGCGTCGTGCACGCGCCGCAACATCACGAGAGTGCTCACCTTGAAGTGTGCTGCGAGACGCCTGGCTTCGGCCGCGGCGTCGGACCCCTTCCGATACTCTTTTCGCAGCGCGCCCATTGGCACGAGCAACTCGGCCGCGACCTGATTGCACCAGCGCTCGACGGCTTGAACCGGCAGCACGGCCGCCTGCACATCGGAAACCGCAGACTGACCCAGCCAGATATGCGCAAGTTCATGCGCCAGCGTGAACATCTGGGCTGCCTTGGTGTCGGCGCCGTTGATGAAGACGAGCGGAGCGTATGCATCGCTCAGCGCAAAGCCGCGGAACTCGTTCGGGTCAAGGTGCCGGCGGCTGTTGCAGCCGACGACGCCGCTGCACATGACGAGCACTCCGAGTGCATCGGCCTGCTCGATGAACAAGCGCAGCGCTTCGGTCCACGTGGAGAGTCTCTGCCGCTGCTCGACATCAAACGTCAGCGCAGTCCGAATCTTGGTCGCGGTGCCGACGACATCGCTCGTGACCTGCACGGTTCCGACAAACGAAAGCTCAGGTTCTCCGGCGGCACGACAGTAGTCGTGGTACCAGTACTGCCGCTGCTGGCACAGATAGATCGTGTCGAGCAAGTCAGGACTCGGACGTTGCAAGTGTTCGCTCGCGACCGTGCGGAAGTCGGGGATCGGGAAGTCCTCTACCGGCGGAGTCGAGAGGAAGAAGTAGCCGATCGGAGCGCGCGTCGCCTTGGCGAAGGCTTCGAGCTGGCGCAGCGTCGGGCGCTCCTGGAGGCGCTCCCAACGGTCGAGCTTGGGGAAGTGGGCGTCCAGTTCGCCGGCGGGGATGCGCGAGCGTTCGGCCGCCCAGCGGAACAGTTCCGGGCGCACGTCGACGCGCGGGGAGCGATAGGCCGGCATGTCAGCTCATTCTCCGCTTCCACTCGCGGAAGTGCTTGCGGGTCTCCTTCAAGCGCGGC
>JAYUOR010000598.1:0-2953 GCA_043760765.1 Planctomycetota bacterium
CTGCAACCAGCCCGGAAGACAGCGGCGTGAGCGAGTGCACGACTTCTTCGTGCTCGAGACCGAGCTTCTTGTCGACGAAGTACAGCTTCGCACTCGCGAACAACATCGGCGCATACGAGAGCGCACAGCCGGCAGGAATTTCAGCGCGCACAGGCAGGAAAACCTGCTGGATTTCCGGCGCGAGGACCGGCCGAGATGCAGCCGGCCTCGCGGACGCCACTGACGCGACAACTGCTCCGACGGGCGCCTTCGGCGCGGTCGCGGCGGGGACTGCGCTCGGGGATGCGGCGGGCGGCGTGCGACGCGCATCGCAGAGCCGCTTGATCTCCGCGCGCGTCATTGGCCCGCGCAAATACGATAGCGCCCAGCGCACTTCGATCACCTGCGGGCCGTCGGCGTGCACGTTGTTCATTAAGAACACGCGATTGGTCAGCCGCGACATCATCGCGTCCACGCTCGCGCGGTCGAAGCCAGTCGACGCCTGCGCCGCGGCGCCTTCGAGGCCGTCGAGCACGCGCGCCTTGTCGCGCTCGGTCTGCAGGCGACCGATGAACCACGTGCCGGCGTTCGAGAGTCCCTTGTAGTCGAGGTCCACCGGATTCTGCGTCGCCAGCACCACGCCGACGCCGAACGCGCGCGCCTGCTTCATCAGCAACAAGAGCGGCCGCTTCGAAGGCGGCTCGGCCGTCGGCGGAAAATAGCCCGCGATCTCGTCCATGTAGAGCAGCGCGCGCAGGCTCGAGGTGCCCGATTGGGTGCGCGTCCAGGCCAGCATCTGATTCAAGAGCAGCGAAACGAAGAACATGCGCTCGCTCTCGGACAAATGCGCGATGGAAAAAATCGCGATGCGTGGTTTGCCCGCCGGCGTGTACAGAAAGGCGCCGATATCGAGCGGCTCACCCTCCATCCAGGCCGCGAATCCTGGCGCGGCCAGCAGATTGTTCAGGCGCATCGCAAGCGCGAAACGCTCCTTGGCCGGATAGAACGAATCGAGTTCGAGGACGCCGATGCGCTTCACCGGCGGATCCTGGATCTGCTGGATCAACTTGCCTAGATCGAGATCGAGGCCGGCGTTCCAAGCCTGGCCGAACAGCGTCGAAAGCAGGATATGCTCGCGACTCTGGATCGGATCGGCATCGATCCCAAGCAGGCACAAAAGACTCGTCGCCGTCGACGCGATGCGCTCGCGGAAAAGTTCGCTGTCTTCGCGCAACGCTTCGCTCGGTGCGCGCAGCGAGTCGAGGATCGACACCGGCGTGCCGGCGTTAGATCCAGGCGTGTAGACCTGGAAATCGGCCGCTGCGCGAAGCCTCGCGATACGCGCTCCGTCCTGACCCCACTGCGCGAGACCATCGCGCCAGGTCGAGGCCTGCTGCTCGGCGAACTGCGCGGGACTGAGCCCCTTCTTCGCCGCGTCCTGCGCGTTGATCCAGGGTTCGAAATCCTTCGCCGCCAGATCGGGAAACGTCAAAAGCAGATTCGAAAGGTCGCCCTTGGGGTCGATCACGATCGCCGGAATGCCGTCGATGGCGGCCTCCTCCAGCAGCGTCAAACACAAACCCGTCTTGCCCGATCCCGTCATCCCGACGCAGACCGCATGCGTCACGAGATCCTTCGAGTCGTAGAGCACGAGCCGCTCGCTGTCGCCCTTCCTGGTCTCGAGGTCGTATTCGCGCCCGAGGTAGAACGATCCAAGCTGTTCGAAATTCGTCATCGCTGAAGTCCTGGCGCGGGATTCTAGCGTACGGGGTCGTCCACGAACGCGGCCGGCCCCGCGGACTCGTCCGCGCGCACTCGCGTGGACGAAGCCAAAGGGCCGGGCGGGACTCGAGACTGGGCTTTGCGCGCTACTTCACCAGCTTCGCGATGAACTTGTAGCTGTAGGTGACTTTGCCCGACGAGTTCACGTGCTTGCGCGTGCCGCTCACGTCGCCGCCCTTGACGACGCCGTCCCAAACATTCTTTTCGCCGCCGCAGTTGATCGCCTCGGCCTGGAAGTGCGTCGAATCGCCCTCGCGGGTCGCGCTGTAGGGCGACATCGTGAATCCGTAGGCTCGGCAGGCGCTCGAGTCGAAGGCGCCGCTGTTGAACGTCAAGCGGTCCTTGTCGCCTGTGGCGTCGTTGCCTTCGCAGATCATGCCCTCGAAGACTTGGCCGTCGAGCGCGCCGCTCGACTTCTTGCCGCTGAAGCGATACTCGCTTTTCGCGCCCTTGTCGTCTGTCATGATCATCTTGCCGTCGATCGCATCGCCTCGGATCGCGCCGTTCCAGGCGGTGGCTCCCGCCTTGTCGCTCTTCGCCGCGGCTTCGAAGCTCGCCGCCGCGCCGTCATGCTTCGCTGAGTACGGCGCGGTGACGAATCCATACGCTCGACAGGCCGTCGACTCGAAGCGCCCGCCGTCGAAGACGAGTTGATCGGGCTTGGAGTCCTTGGGCCCCGCGAGCGTGACCTGATATACGCGCCCATCGAGCGGCCCTTGGCCGAGACCGGACTGGCAGGCGACGAGCGCGGGAAGGGCGAGCAGGGAAGTGAACGCTAGCGAAAGTGCGTGTGATTTCATGGCGGGTGCCTGCGGGAGAAGGTGCATTGGATGCGCGCGCTTCGATTCGACGCCGAATCGAGCCGCTTCAAGGACCTTCGTACGGCACTCGCCAGGACCCGCCCACCGCATGAGCATGCGGCGGGCGCCGAATCAGTACTTCAGCGAGAAGCCCATCGCCGTGATCTCGGGGAACAAGTGTGTGTCCGGGTTCGAGATCAGCGTGATCCGAGCCTGGACGAAGCGCAGATTGTTCAGCGAGGCCAGATTCGTCTTCCAGGTGTTGTCGGGAATGCCGCCCGGCCCCACCGGGAAGACGACCGTGAAGGGCGTCGAAGGCGGCGGCAAGACAACCGCCGCTCGCGGGTCGCCGTACGGATCGTAGGCGGTCGCGTTGTTGCGCGGCACGACCC
>JAYUOR010000599.1:0-7603 GCA_043760765.1 Planctomycetota bacterium
TGCGAAGCCGACGAGCCGCCCCAGGATCCGAACAATCCAATGTCGCAATTCCAGGCCCAGCGCGGCTCGGATCTGGGCGCGTTGTTCACTGCCTGGGGCGTGCAGATGGAGGCCGGGAAGATCGCCGCGGACCTGGAGAACTCGCTGAAGGTGCAGTTCTCGAATCGCTCGCGCGACGACTCGGGGCAATACGTGGTCTGGCTCGGTCTGGGCGCCAGCGCGTTCTCGCAGGAGACCGTGGTCACCGATCAGATCAAGACCATGAATTTCGCGACGGCTGGATCGCTGTCTGCCGCCGCCGGGGCCAGCACGAAGTTCACACCGCTCGTCTCCACCGGCGCCAAGGCCTCGACGATTCCCGTTTCGTCAGTGCAGTTCCTCTCGGATCCCAAGTCGCTGCTCAACGACTACGTCGCCGGAGATCACGCGCTGACGCTTGCCGCGCACATCACGGGCAATGTCAAGACCGCCTTCCCCAGCGGTCGGCCGAAGGCCGCTGACGCTGACCCGGCAGCGACGCCGCCCGCGGACAAGCCGTTGCTCAGTGAATCGACGGCGCCGATCAGCGTGATCGTCGTCGCCGATTGTGACATGCTGCAGGACCGCTTCTCGTTCACGCCGGTGCAAAACTTCGGCGGCCAACGCTTCGCGTCGCCGGCCAATGGCAACATGGCCTTCGTCGCTAATGCGATCGACTACCTCGAGGGCTCGACCGATCTGGTCAGCCTGCGCAGCCGCGGCAGTTCGCGCCGGCCCTTCGAAGTTGTCGAAGGCCTGAAGAAATCCGCAGAACAACGTTTCCGCGCTCGCCAGCAGGAACTGCAGACGAATTACGACCAGGCCACGCAGCGCGTCGAAGAACTGCTGAGCAAGCGCCAAGGTGCCAGCGACGAGATCCTCTCGGACGACGTGCAGAAGGAAGTCGAAAAACTGCGCGAGGACCAGATTCGCGCGCGCAAGGAATTGCGCGAAGTGCAGCGCTCGCTGAACAAGGACATCGAAGATCTCGGCACGCGCGTCAAAGTGATCAACATCGCCTTGATCCCCGCGCTGCTCGTCGCGTTCGCCCTCGGACTTTCGCGTTGGCAGCGGCTGCGCCGCAAGTCCTAGCCTTCCAAGCCATTCCCATGAATTCACGCACGATCCAAGTCATGACACTCGTGGCGCTCGCGGTTGCGGGCGCGGCCTGGTACAGCTCGCGCCCCTCGGCCCCGGTCGCGGACGCAGCCTCGGGCGCGGGCAGCCCACTCTTCCCCGGACTGGCCAAGCAGACGGCCTCGGTGCAGACGATCAAGGTGCTGTCGAAGGGTGCGACCTTCACGCTTGCGAAGCAAGGCGAAGTCTGGGGCATGAGCGAGAAGGGCGGTTACGCCGTCAACTTCGACAAGGTCAAGGACCTCGTGGCGAAGCTCGCCTACTTCAAGATCGTGGAGAAGAAGACGGATCGGCCTGAGCTGTTCAGCAAGCTCGAGCTGGAAGATCCGAGTGCAGCGGAGGCGAAGTCGACGCAGGTGACGCTCTGTGACGCTTCAGGCGCCGTGCTCGCCGACATCCTGATCGGAAAATCGTCCAGCGGCGGCGGGCCTGGGCTGGCCTCGACCTTCGTGCGCCGGCCGGCCGAGAATCAGACCTATGAAGCCAGTGGAACGGTCTCTATCGACGGCATCGCGAACAACTGGCTCGACAAGCAGGTCATCAAGCTCGAGCGCGCGCGGGTCCACAAGGTCGAGACCACGCAGGCGGACGGTTCCAAGCTCGTGCTTTCGAAGAGCGCACCCGACGACAAGAATTTCGGCGTGCTCGACCTGCCCGCGGGCGCAGAATTGAAGTGGCCCGGCGTCGCCGATAGTATCGCCGGCGCGCTCGAGTACTTGAACTTCGACGACGTGCAAGCGACGGGCAGCATCGATTTCACCGGTCCGACGGCGACCACGACGACGATGCAGACCTTCGACGGGATGCTCGTCACGGTGAAAGTGCTGGAAAATGAAGGCAAGTTCTACGGCCAGTTCTCGGCGCGCTTCGATCCGAGTCTGCGCGTGGAGGTGACGAAGTTCGAAGCTCCGCCGCCTGCGGGACCGGAAGTGCCCAAGCCCGTGGATCCGAACGCGCCGCCGAGCACTGATCCCGCGGCCGTCACCCCTCCCCCGGCTCAGCCGATCGAAACGAAATCGGTGCCCGGCAAGAAGGAAGAGGAAGCTGCCAAGGAAGCCGGCGAGCTCGATGCGCGGCTTTCGAAATGGACTTATGTCCTGCCGGGATACGCGGCCTCGAACTTCACGAAGAAGATGAGCGACATGCTTAAGGAAGTCGCACCGCCCGCGCCCGTCATCGATCCCAATGCACCGCCCGCGCCGACCGACGGTGAAGTGCCGGTGCAGGAGCCGACCAAGCCCGTTGACGACGGCCACGGGCATGAAGTCCCCGCTGTCCCCACGGGCGGCGGCGGCGGCCGATGATCGAACGCGAGGTCCATGGCGACGTCGCGCTGCTGCGCCTCGCGCACGGCAAGGCGAGCGCGCTGGACCTCGAGTTCCTGAATGCGCTCGAATCCGCGTTCCGCGCCGAGGCGGGCACGAAAGAGCGCGCGCTCGTCCTGACCGGAAGCGCAGCGATCTTTTGCGCCGGCGTCGACCTGAAGCGCATCGTCGCGGGCAAGCGCGCGTACATCGAAGCCTTCCTGCCCGCCCTCGATCGTGCCTTCGCGCAACTCTTCCTCCTAGAGAAGCCCGTGGTCGCCGCGCTGAACGGGCATGCGATCGCGGGTGGCGCGGTGCTTGCGCTGGCATGCGATCGGCGCATTCTCGCGCGCGGCAAGGGACTGGTCGGCACGCCGGAACTCAAGGTCGGCGTGTCCTTCCCCTTCCTTGCGCTGGAGATCGTGCGAGCGGCGCTCGGCCCGCAGCTCGCGAGCGAGGTCGTGCTCGAGGGCCGCACCTACAACGGCGAAGAGTGCCTCGCGCGCGGCTTGGTGCACGAGCTGGTCGGCCCCGAGGCGCTGCTGTCGCACGCGCTCGAGTCCGCGACAAAGCTCGCCGCCGCTCCGCCCGAATCCTTCGCCCTCAGCAAACGCTGGCTGCGCCAACCCTCGCGTCTGGCCTGGGAACACGACCGCGCGCAAAGCGACCAGCTCGTCCTCGAAAACTGGTGCAGCGCCCCGACCCTGCGCGCCGTCGAAGACTTCGTCGCGCGCACTTTGAAGTAGCGGTTCGCTTCGCGAGCTTAGGGGGGGGTTGCATTTTGGCGTTGCCACCTCCACAATGCGTCGCAATATGGAACCGGTAACTCGGTTTTTCGATCCACCGAAGGAGAGCTTTTTCCTCTTCGGCCCCCGCGGCACGGGAAAGTCATCGTGGATCCAGGCCAGGATTCCCGATGCCTTGCGCATCGACTTGCTCGACCCGGAAAGCCATCGCTCCTTTGCGGCGCGACCCGAGCGCCTCCACGACTTCATAGCGGCAAATCCACGCAAGCGCACGATCGTGATCGACGAAGTGCAAAGAGTGCCCGAGCTGCTGAGCGTCGTCCACGCACTGCGCGAGAATCGCAAGGAGCTGCGTTTCGTGCTGACGGGATCGAGTTCGCGCAAGCTACGACGCGGCGCCACGGACTTGCTCGGCGGTCGCGCCCTGCTCAAGACTCTGCATCCTTTCATGGCTGCTGAACTCGGGCGCGGCTTCCGGCTGGAACAGGCCTTGCGGACAGGCCTTGTGCCGCTGGTAGTCGCAGCCTCGGATCCACTGGAAACACTGCGCGCCTACCACTCGCTGTACATCCGCGAGGAAGTTCAAGCCGAAGGCCTCGTGCGCAACATCGGCGACTTCGCGCGCTTCATCGAGGCCATCAGCTTTTCGCATGGCGGAGTCCTGAACCTCAGCAATGTCGCGCGCGAATGCCAGATCGAGCGCAAGACGGTCGAGGGCTACCTTTCCGTTCTCGAGGACCTCTTGCTGTCGGTGCGCATTCCGGTCTTCTCGAAGCGCGCGAAGCGCACATTGGCCGTGCATCCGAAATTCTACATGTTCGATGCGGGCGTCTATCGCGCAGCTCGCCCCGCGGGTCCGCTCGATCGGACGGAGGAGATCGAAGGTGCGGCGCTGGAAGGCATGGTCTTCCAGCATCTGCGCGCCTGGAATGCCTATCGCGGCGAGAAGAACGCGCTCTCTTACTGGCGCACGCGCCGCGGCGTCGAGGTGGATTTCGTCATGTACGGCCCTGAGGCCTTCTGCGCCATCGAGGTCAAGGGCGCGAAGCGAGTCCACCCGCAGGACGTTCGGGGGCTGCGCGAATTCAAGATCGACTATCCCCAGGCCTCCACCCTGCTGCTCTACCGTGGTCGCGAGCGAATCGAAGTCGAAGGCGTGCTGTGCCTGCCGTGCGAGGAGTTCCTGCGCGAACTGCACCCCAAACGCGCCGGAAAGATGCTCATTGATTGATTCGCATTCGCCGCAGCCGTAGCGGATCGCGTCGGGCCGAGCGTGCCCAACTGCTGCCCAGGCCGAGCCTGGACGACTTTCACATGAACAGGGCAGGAACGCTGTGCCGTGAGCCTTGGCGTTGTTTCAGGCCGGACTGATCAGCTCGCAGAATTTCTTCAGGTCGATGTTGCCACCGGAGACGATGGCGACGATCGGACCGGGGCCGGCTTTGCCCGTCAATGCCGCCGCGAGCGGAAGCGCGCCGGCGCCTTCGGAAATGACGCGCGCCTTTTCGGCCATGAGCCGCATCGCGTTGCGTGTTTCCTCCAGGCTGACGACGATGCAGCCGTCGAGCACCGGCTTCATGCGCTGCCACATGCGCGGGAAGACGCTTTGGCCACCGGCGCCGTCGACGAAGGACGCCTTCCATTCCTTGAAGGCCTGCGGAGATCCCGCTGCGAGAGACCGCGCAACCGGAGCGGCGGTTTCCGGTTCAGCGCCGAAGACCTGGATCGACGGTTTAAGCAATTTCACGGCCGTGCCGACGCCGGCGACGAGTCCCCCGCCGCCGATGCTGCCGATGACGACAGCCGTGTCGGGCGCGTCCTCGAGAATTTCCAGCCCCATCGTCGCGTGTCCCGCGATGAAGTTGTGATCGTCGAAGGGATGCACGAAGGTGCCGTCCGCGCCCGGGTACGAGCGCTCGTCGAGAGCTTTCCAGGCGACCTCGTAAGGCACCGGAATCAGTTTCGCGCCAAGCGCGCGCATGCGCTCGACCTTCGACTCCGGCGCGGTCTCGATCACGACAACCGTGCACGGCACGCCGGCTTTGCGCGCCGCGTAGGCGACGCCCTGGCCCGCATTTCCGGCGCTGATCGTCCAAACGCCGCGCTTTCGTTCACTTTCGGAGAGCATCGCCACGGCGTTGGCCGCGCCGCGCAACTTGTAGGCGTTGATCGGCTGCAGGTTCTCCAGCTTGAGCCGGATGTCGGGGAAGTTCGCGCCGAGTTCCAAGCGAATCAGCGGCGTGCGCACGATGGTGTCCGCGATCCGCAGTCGCGCCGCGCGAATTTCGGCCAGTGTGATCGGACGGACGCTCTCTGCGCTTTCCATCATGGACAGATAGTGAAAGTCATCGCGTTGGTGAGTCCGCTGCCGAAGGCTGCTCCGCCGTCGCGCGACCAGTATTGCGTCCAGACTTGTTGACCGCTGACGAGCGCCGGATCGAGTCCACTGGCGATGCGCGCATTGAAATCGAAGGAGTAGGCTCCGGCGCAGGGCGGCGGCCCGCCGGCGCTGGACTGCTGGCTGGGCGTGCGCTTCGTCGGAGCGCTCACGCACAGGAAGCCGCCCTGAAACGGCGCGCCGCCGGGCCCGGTGGTGCTGTAGAGCAAGAGCCCGACCTTATTGGCCAGCACGTTGTTGGCCTTCAACAGGAAACCGCTGGCGACCGACGCGCTCGGAAGGCCGTTCGAACTCATGAAGGGCGCGCAGCCCAGTGAATTCGTCTTGGCCGTGCAATACGACGTCACCTGACACTGGCACTCGTCAGGAATCCCGTCGCCGTTCGCATCGGCGCTCGTGCCCGTGGAGATGTCGAGCGCATCGCCGATGTTGTTCTGGTTGCAGTCGCGATCGCCCAGGCGCATGTAGTAGGCGTCCTGCTCGCCATTGAACGTCGCGGCGAAAGCGAGGTCCGCGCCGACGTTGTCCGAGACCATGTCGTAGTAGTCGCCGATCTTGCTCTGATTCGGCCAGCCGATGATGCTGTTCCAGACCGGGGTGATCGCCTGATTGGCCACCCAGGTGAGCCCGCCGTCGCTCGAGGACGAAGTGAAAAGTTCGGACATGTTCGCGACGCCGGTGTTGCGCGTGTCGTTCCAAATCACGTCGATACGGCCGTTTGGCGCAACCGACATCGTGCCGAACCATTGCCAGGCGCCGTTGTTCAGCGGATCGTCGTTCACGCGCATCGAGGGACTCCAGGTCACACCTGCATCCGTGCTGCGCGAGAAGCGCACGTCGAGCGGATCAGCCCCCGGCGGATCGACCGAGCACAGCATGTACACATTGCCGGCGTTGGGACCGTTCGAGCGATCGGTGGCGATCCAGACTTGCCCGAGCAGTCCGCCGGGATTGGGCGAGCCGGCGACGGAGTAGAGCAGCGTCCCGCCCAAACTGACCTGGGTCGACAAGTCGATGCTCGGCGTCGCCGCCGCATTGCGTGCATCCGAGGAACGCGCGACCGTGAAGCTGGCGAAGTTGTTCGAGACCACGCCCCCGAGAAAGACTCTGCCGTCTGAGGTCACGTCGAGCGTGCCCCAGATGGGCGTGCCCGGAATGGAAATGGGTGGTTGGAAGGACTGTGCCGCGTTGGTCGAGCGATTGAACGTGCCGTTGCCGCAGCAGCCGGCGAACACGCTCCAATAACTGTAGATGTGTCCGGCTCCCTGGCTCGCGGTCGTATCGACGGTCATCCACAACTTGTCGCCGCCGTAGGAGTACACACTGGGTCCGAAGGTGACGCCGCCGTCGGTCGACTTGAACACGTCGCACTGGTACACGTTGGCGGGCGTGATGGTCACGCAGTTGAAGTAGAAGTTGCCGCTCGAGTCGGCGGCGAGCACAGGATCGGAGCGGAACACGCCCGGGTCGAGCACGCCGGGGAACTTCCAGTTCCGGCCGCCGTCGCGCGAGTATCCCCGGCCCGCCTGGCGGAAATTCGAAGTGACCGAGTCGAACTGGCGCCAGCCGATCACGACGCGACTGGGATCGGTCGGATCGACCGCGATCGAGGGTTCGTTCGCCGCATCACCGACGATGTTCGCGCCGCTCGAATTGACGTTGACCTGATGAGCGATGAACGGGCCCACCGTGATCGGCGCGGAAGGCGCCGACGCTCCGACGCCATGCATCGGCAGCACGTACGGATCTCCCAGGCGCTCCAGCCGGAACCGATCCGTCTGCGAAAGCTGCGGCGGCACTGGACTAGGAAACTGCCGTACCACCCAGCCCGTCGAAGCCGCGACGGACACCACGAGCCACCTCATCCACGTTTTCGTTTCCATAGGGTGCCCGGTGATCAGCCAGCGTTTATTTCACGGCCCGTACATGGCTGGGTCTGCCCTTGCCAATTGGCTGGCGCGAGTCGTTTGCTGCGAGGGAGGGGACGCGCAGGACGGGAT
>JAYUOR010000600.1:0-7601 GCA_043760765.1 Planctomycetota bacterium
CCGATTCGTGCGACATCGCGGCCGGGACCAGCTCGGACTGCAACGCGAACGCAGTCCCTGACTCCTGCGACATTGCGGCGGGCACGGCACAGGACTGCAACGCCAACGGCATTCTCGATTCGTGCGAAATTGCCTCTGGAGCGAGTGCGGATTGCAACCTGAACGGCATCCCCGATGGCTGCGATCTCGCCTCTGGCCACAGTGCTGATTGCGACGCCAACGGCGTGCCCGACGAATGCCAGCTCGACTGCAATGGAAACGGGATCCCGGACGGGTGCGACCTCGCCGCGGGCACGGCTTTGGACTGTAACGCGAACGGCATCCCGGATAGCTGCGACATCGCGAGCGGCCTGAGTGCGGACTGCAACGCAAACGAGATTCCAGATTCCTGCGACATCGCCGGCGGCACGAGCGTGGATTGCAACGCCAACGGAGTGCCGGACTCGTGCGAACTCGCCGCGGGCAGCGCACACGACTGCAACGCCAACGGGCGTCTGGACTCCTGCGATATCGCAGCGGGCACCGAGCTCGACTGCAACGCGAACGGCATCCCGGATTCGTGCGACATTGCCGCCGGCACGAGCAGCGACTGCAATGCGAACGGGGTTCCCGACGGTTGCGATATCGCGGCGGGCACCGCGACTGACTGCAATTCCAACTCCATCCCGGATGCCTGCGACCTCGCGCTTGGTTCCAGTCTCGACTGCGACTCGAACAACGTTCCCGACGAGTGCCAGCCCGACTGCAACGGGAATGGGATCCCGGACGTGTGCGACATTGCTGCGGGCACTGCGCTCGACTGCAACCTCAACGGCATCCCCGATGCCTGCGACATCGCAGGCGGCACGATTGCGGACTGCGACGGGAATGGAATCCCGGATGTGTGCGACATCGCAGGCGGCGCTGCGCTCGACTGCGATGCGAACGGTATTCCGGATACGTGCGACGTTGCAGGCGGCACTGCGCTCGACTGCAATGTGAACGGCATCCCCGATTCGTGCGATATCGCCGCCGGCACCAGTCCTGATTGCAATGCCAATGGGCTGCTCGACGCCTGCGAAATCGCGGCCGGGACCAGCCTCGACTGGAACCTCAATGCGGTTCCAGACGAATGCGAAGCATTCAACAGCTTCGCCTACTGCTCCGGCGATGGCAGTGGGACGCCGTGCCCGTGCGGCAACGTCGCGGCGTCGGGACATGGCTGCGCGAACTCGACCGGATTCGGTGCGCAGATCTACAACGCAGGCGGTACGAGCGTCAGCATCGACGATGCCGTGCTCGTCGGCATCCACCTACCGGCCAACAAGCTCTCACTGTTCATCACCGGCGACCAGCAGCTCAATGCCGGCCAGGGCAACCCGTTCTTCGACGGTCTGTTGTGCTTGGTCGTGCGTCGGCGCTACACGCCAAGTGTGTCCTCGCCCACAGGCGTGGTGACGTTGAGCACGCCGGTCACGGGCAGCCTCGGGCTGATCCAACCCGGAGCCACCTGGTATTTCCAGACCTGGTACCGCAGTGGACCGAACGCGCCGTGTGGAACGGCGGCGAATACCTCGAACGGGCTGGGGATTGTGTTCGGGCCGTGAGTTGGGGGGCCTGGCAGCGAAGCTGCTCGACTCCTACAACGACTGTTGCGTCACGACGTCCTGGGCATCGACGCAGCCGAGGATCTCGCTGCCGGGCAGGGGGGAGATTTCGAAGATTGCGCGCCCGTCGCGCATTCCGCGGTGCACGAATAGGCCTGAATCCTTGGGCACGCACAACTCAGTGTCCTGCTCGCAACGCGGCACGACCAACATGATCGGGTTCTCGCCACGGCGCAGCATCAATACGTTGGCGACGTCCAGGCGCGGGTCGATCCACTCGCCGAGTACGACGACGCTCTGATCGCGATTGCAGGGCGCCTCGGCAAGCTGTGCGAACAACTCAGCGTCCCAGCGATCCTGGATCTGACAGCCGAGTAGCGGTTGGAAATCCAGTGCCAGTGCGTCCAGGAACACTTCGCCAGGCGAGTACTGCGTTGCGGCGAGCAGTGCCGGTGGTCGAGCGTTTGCCAGCGGAGTCACTTGCTCCGTGAGCGGCCTGGTGGCCACGAGGCGCGGACCCTCCCCCGTGTCCTCGCGGCGATTGAACGCGATCACGACCGCCGCGCCGGCGAGCACGATCAAGCCGGCTGCGGCTGCATAACGGGGCCAAGCCGCCGTCGCGCGACTGAACGGAGCTGAAAGCGCCGGTCCCACGAGCACCGGGCGCATGGGCGCCTTGGCACCGAAGCCGCGACGCAAGCTCGACTCGATCGCACGGTCGGCATCGAAGCGCGCGCGCTGCGCAGGATCAGTCGCGATGCTCGCGCGTTCGCGTCGGGACGCGGCATCGTCGAGCAGGCCGTCGAACCACAGGTCGTAGTTCGAAGAGTCCGCGGGGCCACCGGTCGGCCCCGTCTGAGGTGTAGTTCGTTTGTCGCTCATTTTCGATCCTTGCGGCTTTGCCGCGTCAATAGCGCCGCGCGCAACGCTGTGCGAGCGCGATGCACGTGACTCATCGCCGTGCCCTCGGGGATTCCAAGCAGCACGCTCAATTCGCTGTAGTCGAGATCCTGCACCGCGCGCAGCAAGAGACAGGCACGCGCGGTGGGTGAAAGCTCGGAAAGTGCGGCGACCACTTCGTCGTCGAAATGGTCTTGGTCGCGCGAAAGTTCGAGCAGGCTGCGCGGATCGGCGGGTTCGTCGCTGCGGGCCGGAACGCCACCGCGTTCGTCCATGCTCTCGGGCGCATAGGATTCACGGCCGGAATGGCGGCGCAGTGCGTTCAGGGCAACGTAGCGGACGATCTGTCCCATCCAGGCAGCAAAGTGGGTACCTGGCTCGAACGCGTCGAGCTTGCCGAGAGCCACTGCGCAGGCGTCCTGGAGCACGTCCTCGGCTTCACTCTCGCCTCGCCGGCCGAGGATCGCGGAGGCCAGGGTCAAGAGCACCGCGCGCTGGGCCTGGAACTCGCGCGCGAAATCCTCGGGCGTCAGCATGGAGCGGTCGGTCCGCGCTTGCTGCTTTTCTTGAAGTGGGGCCAGTGACATCGCCGCGTGCCTTGGCAAGCGGATGTCGCCACTCGGCCCGTTCCTTGCAACCCTGGGCGCCCTCCAACCTCGGAAACGCTCACGGCCGAGGCACCGAGCGGATCTCGAAATCTCGGAGCAAGTACGTGCCGGAGACGAGGCCCGGCCGCAGGACTAGTTCGCCCGAGGTGCCTGGCTGCTCCAGGGCCTCGAAGATCTCGTTGGAACCAGGTTGCAGAGGGTGTCTGTAGGGGCGAGCGAATTCCGACTGGCCTTCAGGCTTGTAGGAGAGCGCGAGTTCCGTGTTGGCGGGGCTCTCGATCCACAAGTGCAGCACGGGAATTTCACCTGGGATCGGCGCGAGGATTCCAAGGCCGAGCATGTCCCTGGGATCGATGAGCCGAACGGGAAGGCGTGGCCGCGGAGTCAGGGCGGCGGGACCAAAAACTGTCGAGCCCAGGCCGGCGAGCCCCCAGTTCGGGGCGCTCCTATCGACCGCGAGCAGGACGTTCGTGGACGCTTCGAAGCGAGCCTGCCACGGGTTTCCATCGGTCGGAATCAACGGCTTCGGATCGACGCAATTCAGCGACCTTTCCACATACATGTCCACCAGGATCGCGGGGCCGGCTTCCTCGATGTCCGAGACTGCGATGAAAGTATCCCAGCGGCACTCGAGATAGGAGCACTGCTCGGCCAGACCCTGTTCGATGTGCGGGCCGAACGAATCGTGCATCAGGATCAAACGCGGACGCGAGGAGCCTTCGATCTCGCTCTTGCGCAGGCGCCCGAACCGAAAGTTCCCTTCGAAGCGGTTCTTGGCGTGTGTCTCCCTGGGCACAAATCCGTGGGTTGGCGTGGGCAAGAGGTCACTGATGTACATTCGCGTGGCCCATGAGTCGCCGTTGCCGGAAGAATCTACACGCCTGAAGGCCTCGATTTCCTCCGGCACGAATCCACCGACCAATCCGTTCATGCGTTCCAGCATTGCGCGCAGCGCGGCCTGGGCTCCGCGGCCGGACCAATGCGTCCCAAGACTCGTGTAGACCCATTCATCTGGCTTGTCCGCGACCTTGGCGGCTTCCAGTGCAGCGCGCAGATCGAGGATCTCGACCTTGGGTGCGTGCAGCTTGAGGCACTCGAGCCATTGATCCAGCCGCGTGGGGCCGATCGGCTTCATGTAGTCCGGCAATAGCTCGGGGTACACGCTCTCCTTGTCCGGCGCGACCACGTAGAGATATTGCACGCCGAGCGCTTCCAGTCGCGCGCGCTTGCGCTCGAGTACAGCGCTCCACTGCTCGAGTTCCTGCGGCGAAAACGCGTACGCACCACGGTGATTCTGCTTGGAGTGTTCACCGTCGTAGAACAGCCAGCCCTCGCGGCCGACGTACACCTCCGCGCTCGGCGAAACACCAAAGCCGAGGAACTTGACGATGCTGTTCCAGCGCAGGAGCTTGTCGCGCAGACCGAAACTGTCCTTGAAGTAGGCCTCATAGGCCGCCGGGTAATCGGCAAACGCTCGCATCGTCCTCGGGGGCGCGGGACACGCCGCGGGCATGCGCAACTCTGGCTTTTCCGGGCTGCGCACGCTGTCGTCCGGACGCACCCACTTGTCGAGCGTGGGCGCGGCGATCACCAAAAGAAATCCCAGCACGCTGAGCGATTCGAAGAACCAGCGCGAAACGTGCGTCAGTGTCGATGACCGGTTCGCGTCCATCAGAAGCGGAAGTAGATGAACGGGTTGTAGGAGTTACTGGCGAGCTCGAGGCTCGACGCGAAGAGCACCAGCGCGAGTGCGAGCATGCCCAGGGTCTCCAGGGCAAGCACTCGAACGAAAAGACCCTGGCTGAGGTTTTGTTCGTGGCGCCTGCGCAGCGCGGCGAACCACGGCATCGAGCCGACGACTCCGGCGAGCAGCGCCGTGATCAGGCGTGAATCGAGGAAGAGACCGAGCGGTTGTTGTGAACTTTCTGCGCCTGTGGTGAACATGGCGGAGAGAAATCTTTGGGCCTGGGGCATGTCCGTCGTGCGAAAGAAGACCCAACCGACCATCACCACGAGCAGCAGGTAGACGTGGCCGATCCACGCGGCCCGGGCAGCGAGCCAGCGCCCGAGTCCGAGGCGCTCGAGGACCAGGAAGCTGCCGTGGAAAAGGCCCCAGACGACGAAGTTCAAGCTGGCGCCGTGCCAGAGTCCGCACAGCAAGAACACGAAGATCAAGTTGAAGTACGTGCGTCCGGCCGAACCGCGATTGCCACCGAGCGGGATGTACAGGTAGTCGCGGAACCACGACGAGAGCGAAATGTGCCAGCGGCGCCAGAAGTCCGTCACCGAGCGCGCGACGTAGGGATGATCGAAGTTCTCGCGGAAGTGGAACCCGAACATGTGCCCCAGGCCGATGGCCATGTCCGAGTAGCCCGAGAAGTCGAAATAGATCTGCAGTGTGTAGGCGAACACGCCAAGCCACGCCACCGGCGTCGTGACGGCGTCCGACATGCCGAAGATCTGGTCGGCGACTTCGGCTGCCGCGTTGGCGATCAGCATTTTCTTGCCCAGGCCGAGTACGAAGCGCCGCGCGCCCTTTGCAAAATCGGACCAGGTTGACTCGCGTGAGTCGACTTCGTGGTGGACGTCCTTGTAGCGCACGATCGGGCCGGCGATCAGTTGCGGAAACAGCGACTTGTACAGCGCGAATTTGGCCGGATTGCGCTGTGCCTCGACGTCGCCACGGTAGACATCGATCACGTACGACATGGCCTGGAAGGTGAAGAAAGAGATGCCCAGCGGCAGGCGGATTTTTCCCGACTCCGTTAACAAGGCAAGGCGGCCCCAATCCGAGTGGAACAGCCGACTGCCCAGGGGCTCGACGCTACGCAAGCTGAAGAGCGGCCAGAAGCTCTCCCAGATCCAGTCGGCGTACTTGAAGAAGACCAGAATGCCGATGTTGAAGATCAACGCGGCGATCAGGCCCTGCCTGCCGCCGCCGCGGCGCCGCTCGTGCGCGACCCACAGCGCGAAGCCGTAGTTCGCGACGATCGAAGTCAGCATCAACGCGACGAGCCAGGTTTCGCCCCAGGTGTAAAAGTACAGGCTGGCGACGAGCAGCACCGTGTTGCGCAGGCGACGGTCCAGGGCGAAGTACGCCAACAGGACCAGCGGCAAGAACTGGAACACGAACAGGGGCGAACTGAAGAGCATCGGGAAGTCTCAATCGTACAAGCAGGCGAGCCGGCCCCGCTGAGACCCGGCATCTGACCCGCCGCAGCCGGCGGCGAACGGCCCGGTCGGCCCTGAGGAAAATGCATCGGATCGGCCCCGGCGCCCGTACCCTTGCGGCCCATGGCGCCTTCGTTGGCCTGCATTCTGGTCCTCGCGAGTTGGCTGTCGGCCGGCCCACACCCGGATTCGCGCTCGACTTCTTTGGTTTACGTGAGCGGAAGTGTCGCGCGGCTGGAACTCATCTGCCAGGCGCGCACGATCGTGGAGGCACTGCCGCTCGACCTCGACCACAACGGGACGATCGACGAGAGCGAACTGCAGGCCGGACAGTCGGGGCTCGCTGTCTATGTGCTCGAGCACTATCAGCTCTTTCCAGCGCGCGACGAGGGGCTGGACGGTGTCTTCGATCCCGCGCGCGCGCTGCGCGGGAAGCAAGTCGAGGCGCGACTCATTCCGGCTTCCGAAAGCGCCCTCGATGAGCCGCGAATCGCCTGCGTCTTTGAGTTCGAAGCCCCCGCGCCGATCACGGAATTGACCCTGCGCGTGCGACTGTTTCGCGAGCAAAATCCCTACCACCGCGACGAAGCGCGCCTCGAGTTCCAATCCGACTTGCCCTCGCGCCATCTTTTCTCGGGGGAGCAGGGGCAGGTCTGGCGCTATGAACCCGAGAGTCAGCGCCGGCCACACGTCTTCGCGGATTATTGGAAGGACGGGGTCGCGCACATCGCGGCCGGTTGGGATCACTTGGCGTTTCTCTTGGCGCTGGTGTTGGCGGCGCGGCGCTGGCGCTCGGTTCTGCTCGTCGTCACGGCCTTCACCCTCGCGCACACGCTCACCCTGGGGCTTGCAGCTTTCGATCTCGTGCGCGTCCGTTCCGAACTGGTCGAGATGGCGATCGCGCTCTCGATCGCCTACGTCGGCGCGCTCAACCTGCTGACAAAGGAGCCGGGCTCGCGCTGGATCGAAGCCTTCCTCTTCGGACTGGTCCACGGCCTCGGCTTCGCTGGTGCGATCAGGGACGCGCTGAGTTTCGAGCCGCTGCGGATCACGGCATTGCTCGGTTTCAACTTGGGCGTAGAGTGCGGTCAGCTCGCCATTGTCCTGCCGCTCGCCGCGCTGTTCGGCTGGCTGCCGGGTTCGCGCACGGCGGGGGAAGTCGAGCGAGCGTTTCTCGCGCCGCGCTGGCTGCGCCGCGCAGCTTCGCTCGCCATCGTTGTCGCGGGCCTGTACTGGTTTGCAGAGCGTGCGCGCTTGATCGGCTGACCTGCCGCGGTTCCGGGCGTTATGCTCGTCCCGCGATGGAACGCCTTGGATTGATCGCGCTCGGAGGTGC
>JAYUOR010000601.1:0-2947 GCA_043760765.1 Planctomycetota bacterium
CGAAGCGGCCGCGAACGCTGGCGCGCGCTTCGATCTGGTGCACACCGGCCACCTGCCGGTGCCGCGGCACTTGAAGACGCCGCACTGCGTGACGATCCACGATCTGCGCGCGCTCGAACTCGAACATACGCCGCTGTCGCGTCGGCTGATCGCGCGCAAAGTGATCGGCGCGGCGGTCGAAGGTGCGGCCATGGTGATCACGGTGAGTCAACACGTGCGCGAGCAATTGCTCGCGCGTTTCCGGCTGCATCCTGAGCGCGTGCGCGTCGTGCCGAACGCGGCGGATCATTTCACTCCCCTGCCGCGAGCGGTCGGCGCGAATGCCGCGCTGCTGCACGTCGGCCATGTGGAACGACGCAAGAATCTCGAAGTCGTCGTGCGCGCGCTCGCGCTTGACCCGACGCTGCCGCGTCTGTGCCTTGCGGGAGATGCCAAGCTCGGCGAGGACGAGCGCCTGCGCGAACTGGCCCGCGAGCTGGGTGTCCTGGAGCGCGTCGAATTCCTCGGCCCCTTCGCGGACGAGCGGCTCGCGGAATTGCTCGCCAGCGCCACCTGCATGGTCTTGCCCTCGCGACTCGAAGGCTTCGGCATCCCCGCGCTCGAGGCCTGCCGCGGCAGAGTCCCGCTGGCGATCAGCCGCGCGCCGGCCTTGCTCGAAGTCGCAGGCGCGGACACGCCCAGTTTCGCTCCGGACGACCCAGCGGAGTGCGCGAGAGCGATCCGCGCGGCGATCGCGCAGCCTGCTTCGACCCTGGAGGCCGCGCTCAGCATGGCTGCCCGGTTCTCGTGGGACACGTCCGCGCAGCTCCTGGTGGATGCCTGGCAAACGGCGGTCGGCGAAATCAGTCCGAAGTGACCGGATCGCGCGGCGATTGCCTGCCAGATTTTGCGCGGGCGCGAACATCGGGCTTGAAGTCAGCCCGCGGCAGTCGCTCGCGGATTGCCCATGCCCATCGGTCCCCTTTTTCGGCGCCCTTCAAGTGCGCTGATCTGCCTGCTTGCGCTCGCCCTCTGCGCGGGTCTGGGTGCGGCATGGCTATCGGGGCCATGCGCCTCGCTCCAACCTGAATTGAACACGGGTCTTTGGTCCGAGATCGAGCGCACACGGCCTGTCCTGGCCGCGGCGCATGAATCCGCGGCGCAGCCTCAGGCCTCTGCTCGCGTCGAGTTGGACCCAGGAACTCCGACGCAAAGTCCGCTGCCCCACGAAGCCGGCCTGCGCTTGCGATTCGTGCGCGGCAGCACGGGAAAGCCCGCCGGCGTTCTTGGCGTGAGATTGATCGAGGCGAACGAGGAAGGCGATTCGCTCGCAGTCGAACCAGCCGGCGTCTCGCTCGCAGAAGGCCGATCCGACATCAACGGCTGGTTCGAAGCACCTGCGCGCGCGCGCAGCCACGCTTTCAAGATCGAACTCGAGGCCGGCGACGGCGCGTCTCGCACGGCGCTGCCGACGATCGTCCGGCCGCGCATGCTGCCGCTGGACGGTTCTGGATTCGAAGTGGAAGTGCTCAGCGCGTGGGCGAGCTTCGAAGCGCTGGTCCTCGACGCCGGCGGCGCGCCAGTGTCCGGTGCGGGTGTGCAATTCGACTTCGAGAGTCCCGCGTTCGCTTTTTCAACACGCGACGCTCCATCGGCGATCGCGACGACGGACGAAAATGGTCTCGCGCGCATCGAGCTCCTCGATCCCGCTTCTTCAGGTGGTCGCATGCGCATCAAGGCCGAGTCCGCGTCCGAGCTGCACAGCGAATCGATAGAACTTCCTCCACCGCTGAAGACGACGCGCATCGAATTGCACCTTTCGACCAGCGCGCGCGCGATCGTGCGCGTCGAGAGCAGCGCGGGGTCGCCGCTCGCGGGTGCCATGGCGCGCATCGAACAGATCGATCCGCCGTATGCGCGCGTCGGGCGGACCACGGATGCCGACGGAACCGCGCGTTTCCTACCGATCGCGCCCGGCCGCTATGTGGTCAGTGCGGAAGATCCCTCGAGCGGTTCGAGCGCGCGCGAAGAGTTCACGATCGCGCGCTGCCAGATCGCCGACTTGCGCCTGAAAATTCCGCCGAGCGATCTGCCTCTCGCGGTTGCCGGCCAGGTGCGCGCCGCGGACGGCAAACCGGTTTCATGGCTTTGGGTTTCGATCTGCGTCGGCGGCTGCGAAGAGGCGCGAATCGCTCCGGACAATGAAGGCCGCTTCGAGTACCACCGCGCACCGTGCGAACGATTGCGCGTGCGCCTCAAGTCGCCCTTCGATGGCCCACAGGTCGATCCCGAACTTGTCGATGCGCCCTTCGGCTCGCGCGATCTGGTCTTCGTGTTGAGCGATGCGCCGCGCATGGGCTTCACGGCACTGCGCGTGGTCGATGCGGAAACGGGCACGCCGTTGAACGGAGTCGCGGCGGCCGTTTTCCGCGACAGCGCGGCGGAACGCATAGGAGGCGTGCTCAGCGCGCTCGCGGGTTCGGCCATGTCTCTAGCGTCCAACGAAGTGGGCTTGCTCTTCGTGCCAAGCGGCCCGCAATTACCGCGCGCCCAGCTGATCGTCGAGAAGCGCGGTTACATCCGGCGCGAGCTCGACCTCAGCGATCTCGCGCTGCTTCCCGTGAAGGATGGCAAGCCGACCCTGGAGCTCCGGCGCGGATTCATGCACCGCTGGTTGGTGCGCGACGCGCGCAGCGGCCTGCCGATTCCTGGAGCGATCGCAACGCGCGGCGTCGATCCTTTCACCGGTCGAGCGATCGAAGACGGATCGATCTGGGACCCGAGCGCGCCGTCGGACGAACGCGGAATTCTCGAGCTCTCCCTGCCCAACGCGCCCGGACGCGTCTCGATCCAGGCCGCCGGCTATCGACCGCGCGCCGTCGACGCGGGCCAGGCGAGTGTTGCGCTGCCGATCGAAGAGATCGTGCTCTTGGAATCGGTATCCGAGCACTGACGAGTCGCTAGACTC
>JAYUOR010000602.1:0-7597 GCA_043760765.1 Planctomycetota bacterium
CGGTCAGTGGCTTCGACCCCGTGTCCCGCGCGGCGGGCTGCAGCACATGGATGAACTGGATCTTTCGCGCGCGACACGAAGCCTGCATGCTGCGCGAGCCTTCCATCCAGGCCCGCAGCGACAAGCGCAGGACGTTCGCCGGATCACTGACGAACAGCGGACGTTCTTCGGCGCGCCTCGCCGAGAGCCTGTCGAACTGCACCAGCAGACTGCTCGAGCGCGCACTGAAACTTTCGAATTCGCGCTCGACGAGACTGCCGAGCACGGCGCTGTGCATCAGGTTCCAGCGCCTTGCGCGTTCGGCAAGCTGCTCAGCTGATCGGCGTAGCGCGAAAATGTCCACGACGACTTCGAGCTTCGCGGGGTCATCGAGCGGACTCGCCAAGATCGTCTCCATCTGTAACCACGCCGGGAAAAGCGGATGTACCCCGTTTTCGGCATTGTTGGCAGCGACGGCGAGTTCATTGAAACCATCGATCAGCAGCACGGCGTCAGGCTCGAGGCCAAGGCTGAAGGCCCATTCGAGATTCGTGGCATGTTGCGGCTGCTTGTGTGCCGGACAAGCGCGATTGTGGACGATGACGGTGCGACCGGCGAGCCGCGGATCGGCTTCGAGTAGCGGCACGAGCGTCTTGGCGGTGCAATTCCCAAAGCCCGCGGCGACCGAACCGCCAATCAATAAGATGTCGAAGTTCTTGCGGCCGGCCGGGCTGCTGAAGTACGCCTCGGAATTGTCCTCGCGCTTCCACATCCTCGGGGCCTGAAAGCCTTCGTAGGGGTGCAGCGAAATCGAGGTGTCGGAAGCCTCCTGCACGGGATCCTCGGGCACGAAATTCAGACCCTCGAGCCGCGCCACGAAATCGTTCAGCCGTTGAGTCGATAGCTCGCCGTCAAAGGCCGTTCCGCGAATCGCCCGCACGGCGCGAAATCCTCCCTCGACGACGAGGATCGAGATCAGCGCGCCAACGGTAAGCGCGGCAACTCTGCGCAGGCCGCGCGGGCGGGAAGTGCGCGGCTTCGAGGCGGCTTGCGCGTTCTGGTCGGGTTGATCCACGCGACTGAAAGAATAGCACCCGCCGCACAGCAGCGTTTCCTGGGGTCAGGCACTCGTGTCGCGAACGGCAACTCCTAATCCGCCCACGGCCGTGCGTGGCCTAGGTTCGCTCGCGTACCATCTGCTGCGTGCCTCCGATCCTCGCGCCAGCATCCCGTCGTACCCGGTCGCTCTTTCCGCGAGCCTGTATGGCCGTGGACTGGTCGGGCTCGATGTCGACCGTGCGCTCGAGGATGTGGTTGGCGGAATCGCGCGAGCGAAAGCTCGTGCGCCTCGAATGCGGCTTCACGCGCGAGGAACTCGTCCGCGAACTGATCACGCGTGCGCACCGCGATCCGAGCCTCGTGATCGGCCTCGATTTTTCCTTCTCCTTCCCGAGCTGGTTTCTCGGTGCACACGGCGTGGCGAACGGGCGCGAGCTTTGGGAACTCGTCGCGCAAAAGGGCGAGAGCTGGCTTGCCACCTGCCCGCGACCGTTCTGGGGCAAACCCTTCATTCCACGACCGCCATCCCCTGAAAATTGCAGCCCTTGGCGCGCGACGGAGAGCGAGCGGCCGCCTGTCGCGGGCATCGCTCCGAAATCAATCTTCCAGATCGGCGGCGCGGGCACGGTCGGCACCGGCTCGCTGCGCGGCATGCCCTTCCTCGCGCAACTCCAGGACGCGGGTTTCGCGATCTGGCCCTTCGATCGCGCGCGGTTGCCGATGGTGGTCGAGATCTACCCGCGCTACTTGACCGGTGCCGTCGACAAATCGAGCCCGATCGCACGTTCTATGTATCTACAAGCTCGGCATGCGCACGAGTCGCGCGCGATTCTGGACCGCGCTTCGTCGTCCGAGGACGCCTTCGACGCCGCCGTCTCCGCGGCCAGCATGCAACGATTCGCGCGCGACTTTGCGCGCCTCGCGCGCACGCCGCGCAGCGCTCGCGACAGGCGCGAGGGCCGGATCTGGGTTCCGCTGCGCGATCCTGTGTTCGAGCGCTGGCTCTGACACGCGGCGCCGACGGTTCGCGGCGCTCAGAAGACAAAGGGCACGAGGCGCCTGACGCGTCTGGAGTACTCGCCGTATTCGCGATAGCGCTCGCGCAAGAAACGCTCCTCTAAGAATATACGCGCGAGCATTCCGCCGGCCACGACGAGTCCAAGCAGCGCGCTCTCGATTGAGAAATGTACCGCGACACCGGTCCACACAAACCAGATCACCGCCGCGTAGATCGGATTGCGCACGATCGCGTAGGGACCGTTCGTGACCAATTCGCCCTCGGTCGTGCTCGCGGCTGCATGGAAGCTGCGCATGCCGAAGGTCAAACGCGCCCAGATCATGAAAAGCGCCGCCGCGATCTGCAGGCCAATCGATATCGGGCCCTCGCCAAACAGGCTGTGTGTCCACAGAAGGCGCAAAAGCGCCAGCACGGCGACGACAGTCGAAAGGACCGAAAGGCGAGCGGCGTCCATGGGAAGGCAGCGTACCCGAGAACAATATCTCGCGATGGAAGAAACGCTCCGTGCAGCGCTTCCGGCGCCGCGGCGCGCGAGCACTCGCCGATCTGCGTCCAGCAAGACCCGTGCAAGCGTAGAATGCGCACGCCATGTCCCGCTCCGTTCTCGCAGCGCTCGCGATTATCATCGCGATTGCAACGCTGATCGCGTTCGTATTCCTGCGCGCCGAGCGCGTGCGGTTGGCAGAGATGCAATCAAGCGTTGCGCGAACCGAAGCCATGGACGCGCAGGCGCTGGAACGGATGAGGCAGGAAGTGGCGCAGATCCCTTCGGCCGCCATCGATTCGAGGAGCGAGCCTGAGGCGCAGCCCGCGCCGCTCGCGAACAAGAGCCTCGAGTTGCTCGTGATCTCCAGCGACGGCGGGCCGGTAGCCGCGGCGCGCGTCGCGATTTTCAGCGCTGAGACGCTGCTCGCGAGCGGCGTGACCGACGAACGGGGTCTCGCGGTCTTCGCGGCCGCCGAGGGCAGCGCACAAGTCGCCGTGTTCGCACCGGGCTGGGCCGTCGCATGCGCGGCGATCGAGCTCGAAGCCGGCCGACACAACGTGACGCTCGCGGACGGCGCGATCCTCGGAGGTTGGGTGCTCGTCGATGGCGCGCTGCCGACAGAACCGATCGAAATCCAATTCGAGACCACGAAGCCGTCCAAGGGCGTGGCTTCGATTCCCAAGAGCGTTCTTGAATGGCTGCGACCCGCGTTGATGGCGCACCACAGCCAATTCGCGATCAGCGACGCGAAGGGTGCCTTCGCGATCCGCGGCCTGGCGGCCGAAGCGGCGGGAGAGATTTCCTGGGCCGGCGCCTTCGTCCTCGAGAAGGCCAAGGAGGGCGAGTCGGATTGGGAGACCACCACGCTCAAAGTTCCTGCGTTGCGTCCCGATCTCGAACTGCGCCTCAGCCTGGGTGTCGAACTCAGGCTGCGCGTCGTCGATGCAGCGGGCCAGGCGGTTCCCTCTGCGACCGTGAACATCGAAAGCGTCCGTGCGAGCGCGCGCGGGTATTCGCATTCCATGTTCCATGACACGGCAGACGAAGCAGGTCGCTATCGCAGGCCGCTGGGACGCACGCCGCCGACGGAATTGGATCTGCGCATCGCTCGGCGCGATGGCAGTGGAGAGACCAAGCACCACCTCGTTCCGTCGCCAGGCACACGCGGCGCGTGGGATGTCGGCGATCTGGCGCTGGTGGCGACGCGCGCGGTCACCATGCACATCCAGGACGGTGACGGTGCACCGATCAAGGGCGCGTTGACGACGCCGTTGCCGTCGTCGGCAAGTTCGAAAGCACGCAGCGATGTCAACGGAGACGTCCCACTCGAGATGGGACCGGACGACGACAAGTGCATGGCACAGGCGCTCGGATACGAAAGCGCAATCGTTGCGGTGCCCCTCGACGCGACGAAAGTCACAGCGACGTTGCCCCGTGCGTGTTTGCTCGAATTCACGTTGCCCGCGGGCGAGGAGATCGATCTGCGCCCCCTGCACCTCACGGTCTTTGGTGATCCGCCGATTTTCATCGACGACGGACGTGCTTCGAAGCTGCTGCAAGCGGGCGGCTCGACATCGCGGGACATGCAGGATCAAGGTACGGCCAGCTATGGGACCAGTGCAGTGAACAGTCGCTGGAGCGTCGCGGGATTGAAGCCTGGAATCGCTTTGCGCGCAGAACTTGCGGCAGGCAATGGACCGCTGTTGTCGCAGGTTGACGTCGCGCCGCTCGCCCAGGGCGAGCATCGCAGCATCGAACTGGTCATGAATCGCCGGCCGAAATCGTTGCGTGTGCATGTGCTCGATCCAGAGCAGCGGCCGCTGCCGGCGGCTCAAGTGCGGCTCAGCGATGCGCTTCGAGGATCGACGACCGCCTGGCGGACGGATCCGAGCGGAACTTGTGTGCTCGAGTCTCTGTACGCGGATCAGCTCACGCTGACGATCGTTGCGGACGACTTTCCACCGAAGACACTGTATGGAGTTTCGATTCCTCCCGATGAAATCAGCGTTGTTCTAGAGCGGCCGCGCAGCCTCGAGATCGAGTTAGTTGGACCAGATGGTTCACTTCTCGTCGGTGATTCGCCACTGAGCGGCAATCCGCAAGTTCGTGCAGGAACCAGCGCGGAATCCATGCAAGCAGGCTCGCCGACCGCGAAGGGGCGCTGGACAGTGAGCGGACTTCCCGCCGGCGAGGTCTTGATCGAAGTCGGAACCGTCTATCGCCCGATGCAAAGCCAACTCCACGATACGTCGGAGCCATTTGTTCGCATCGTCGTCGGTCAGCCCGGTGGCGTGCACGCCATCGCCGTCGTTCCCAAGGATCCTCCCGCCGGCGAATGGTCGATCGCCATCAGCCAGGAATCGGATGCCGGGCCAGCGTCAAGGGCGCGCGTTTCGTTCAAGGCAAATGGTTCCCACGACGCCTGGTTCAACGGCCTCGCGCTCGGTTCCTACACTGTCTGGCTCGAAACTCGCACGCCGGAATCACCGGGGCAGTGGACTCGCGTTGGCGCGGCCACGCGGGTCAAGCTCGACGGCGAGCATCCTTCGGCGGAAGTCGAGTTGTATCCCTGATCCGGCGTTGCGCTCGACGTCTTGTCGAGTAGTGATCAACTCGCATTCACTGCCTTCGCGCGCTGTCGCATTAACCAGATGCCGACGCACACACTCCAACTCGCCTGCACCAGAATCACAAGACCCATGCCGTGCACGTCCAGGCGCAAGTGACTGCTGAGCAAGCCCACGATCGGCAGCGCTCCGCACAGGCAACCGAGTGCGCCGATGATCCGCGCGGCCATTCCGCGGCTCAACAACTCGGTCGACCAGGCGAGAATCCCGATCGACATGGCGATCGTGCCCGCCTGGGCGAGCGTCTGATTCGTCGAGTGACACAGCACGAAAATCGGCTTGAGCGCTTCGAGGACTGCGTCGGGCTGGCCCGCGTAGTCCGACGCGAGCGCAGTGACGATGAATCCGTTGATCAGCGCCGCACCGATCATGCAGCCGACGCCGAAACCGTAGAACACGGCGCCGGCACGCACGCCAAGTTTCTCCCAGCCGAGCAGATCCGCAAACCCGAGATAACCGACAAAGATCGCGGTGAGCACGACCAGCAGCCCGCCGTGAACGAAACCGTTCAGCGACGCCTTCTCCTGCATTTGCGCGATCGCGTCGGCGACCGTGTGAGTCTGGATCGACGGATGACGCATCATCAACAGCACGGACAATACAGCGCCAATACAGATCAGCGCTCCTGAGGAGCGTGCGGAAACGGGCAAGGCGGTCGGCTCGTGGGTCATGAATTTTCTCGTATGATCTTTTGGTCGCGGGACGATCAAGGCGAATCGTGACATGCCCTGCCGGCGAAACGCGCCGATATTCGCAGCAGCAAACCGTTCTCGGTCGAAGGAGTCGAAGTGTCCGGAAAGAAACCAACGATTGCGGCAAAGAGCGACGAAGATCAGCGCTCGCACAGGACGCGCAAGGCGTTGCTCGATTCGCTGATCGACCTGGTGCACGGCCGGCGCTACGACGAAGTAGCGGTCGGCGACATCGTCGAAGGGGCCAAGGTCGCGCGTTCGACCTTCTACGATCACTACCGCGGCAAAGACGACATGATCGTCGAAACCATGGGCGGGATGCTCGATGTCATGGCCGATGTCGCGAGCGGAGAGCAGGACGTGCTGGCGCTCGAACTCGTGTTGAGGCATTTCAACGAGAACAAGACTTTTGCGCGGCAACTGTTCACGTCGGCTGCGGGACGCGACGTGATGTTGCGCATTTCGCGCCAGCTTTCCGAGCTGATCGAAGAGCGCTTGAAGTTGCGCACGGTGTCGCGCCCGGAGAGTTCTCTGCTGCCTTTGTCGATGATCGCCTCGCAACTGGCCGAGTCGCAATTTGCTCTGGTCAAGAGTTGGCTGGCCGCCGACACGACCTGCACGAGCGCCGAACTCGCGCGCGCCATCCAGCGATCCGCGAGCGGTTCCATAGCGGCGCTACTCGGCGATTGATCACTGGGGCTGATCGAGGGCATCAACAGGAATTCCTCGCCCGAAAAGGCTGGAGCGAGCAAGCTGGGAGTCCGACAACGACTTCGGGAACTTCTCCAATGACTCACTCACTGCGCACCCATGGATTTGGCTTGCTATCCGCTTTCCTGCTGCTGGCCTGCGGAAGAGCACAGGGGCAAGCCCGCATCGACCCGACCGATCTGCGTGCACTCGTCTTCGAGATGCGCGTCGATGATTTCGACACGCGTCAGCAAGCGGGCGACGCGCTGCGAAAGCTTGGGCCGTCCGTCGTGCCGGAGTTGACGCGCTGGTTGCATGCCGAGGATTCGACGCTGACCAAGTTGCTCGCCGGTGTGGCCGAGGAATTCACGGTACCGGCCTACGACTGGCACGGCTACGCGGCGAGCGCACTGGGCGAAATCGGAGCTCCCGCCGCGAGCGCGATCGCAGACCTGGAAGTCGCAAGTCGCGAAGTGCTCGGTCAGGTTTCGCCCGAACATCGCGACTTCGTGACGACGCGAGCGCGCGCGGCGCTGATCAAAATCCGGGGCGAGAAGCTCGATGGACTCGAAGCGGTACTTTCGGCCCCCCAAGCACCGAATTGGCGTTCCGACCTCGCGACAGCGGCAGACCTCGGCACGTTCGGACGCTCGCTCGTGGCAGTACTCGCGCGCCTTGCGAGCGATCCGGTATGCACGCAGCGCTACCGCGTTGTGAATGCACTTTCGCGCATCGACGGTGCGGGGCTGGCGTCGCGACAAGCGCTCGTCGACAAGCTCGCCGACGACGACAACACCGTGCGTTGGTTTGCAGTGCGCGCGCTGCGCCATGCGCAGGCAGCTTCACCACAATTGCGCCAGGCGGTTGCGGCGAGGCTAGGCGATCCGGTGCGCAGCGTCCGCGAACAGGCGATCGAGACGCTCGCGACCCTGACTCCGCCGGAGCAGGCCAAAGCATGCGCCGCGCTGATCGAGCCCCTGTTGCGCGACCCTGCGGAAGAAGTTCGCGCCCGCGCCAAGCTCCAGCTCAACGCTCTGGCGAAGCG
>JAYUOR010000603.1:0-2944 GCA_043760765.1 Planctomycetota bacterium
AAAAAAACGCGCGAGAAGATCAGGGCAGCGCGGGCGCGGGATTGAAGTGATAGAGCACGACGTAGACCACGACGCCTGTCACGGACACGTACAACCAGATCGGGAACGTCAACTTGGCCCAGCGTCGATGCTCCTCCCAGCGCGAGCGATGCGCGAGCCACAGCGTGCGCAACACGAGCGGCACATTGACGATCGCAAGCAGCGTATGGCTGATCAGCAGGACGAGGTACGACACGCGCGCCCCGCCGGTGCCATTGAACTTCGTCGGCTGACCGCGCGCGACGGCCAAGTGATAGTAGAGGTAGCAGGCGAGGAAAAGGGCGCTTGTCAGAGCCGCGGCTTTCATCAAGTGCCCATGGCGCTCGCGCCGACCAGCCTTGATCGCCACGAGCCCGAGCACGAGCAGCAGCGCCGCGGTCGCATTCAAACTCGCGTTGATCGCGGGCAGCGAAACGCTCATGAATCCGCGTGCTTCGAAAGCCAAAGCGCTCGAGTACGCGCCATGGCACGCCCCTCTGGCGTCTCACCGGCGTAGTAACCGCGCACCCTGCCCCTGGCGTCGACGACCACGAGTTTGGTCGCGTGGCTGACCTGGAATCCGAGCGCGGCTTCGTTCTGGCGCTCGACAGGCAGAGCGAACGAACTCTTGATCAACTCAAAAGTTGCCGCCTCGTCTCCAGTCAGGAACCACCAATGATTCAGGTCCGCGCCCACGCGGCTCGCGTAGTCGCGCAGCGCCTCGGGCGTGTCAGTCGCGGGATCGACCGAGATCGAGACCATTTGAATGTTCGAGCCGGCGAGTTCGTCCTGCAGCAGGCGCATCTGACCCGTGATACGCGGACACGGACCACTGCAGGTCGTGAAGAAGAAGTCGACGATCCAGACTTTGCCGAGCAAGTCGGCTTGGGTGATCGTCTTGCCTTCGCTGGAGCTGAACTGGAACGGCGCGACCGAGGCCAGGCTCCCGGAATCGTCGTCCGCGAGTTCGAGCACGGTTCGGCCGGTGGAACCGCCGGCCACGACCTCATCGCCGCCACAGGATCCAATGCCCAACGCGAGCAGCATGCAGGTTGCGAACGAGCTGATTCCACGGATCATGATTCGATGTGAGCAGACGTTTTCGTCAACCATGGAAGCCGGCGAGTACGGTCGGATCGAGGAACATCGCCGCGAACATTGCCGGGAGGTACACGATCGAGACCAGCAGCAGCATACGTGCCCGCGGACGATCCTCGCGACGCGAGAAACGCCACGCCGCGCCCACGTAACACGCGCCGAGCGTCAGCGCCGCGATCGCGTACACGAGGCCGGCCTCGCCATGCAGGGTTGGCAAGAGCGAGATCGGCAATCCGGTCAGGCCGTAGAGCAACGCCTGGCGTCCAGCGAGACCTTCGTTGCCGGGCATCGAAGGCAGCATCTTCATTCCGGCGCGCGCGTAGTCCTCGCGGTACAGCCAAGCAATCGCCATGAAGTGCGGAAACTGCCAGCAAAAGAGCAGCGCGAACAAGGACCAGCCCCAACTGGACGGATATCCGGCGACGGCGGTGGCGGCGATCAAGGGCGGCATGGCACCGGGCACCGCGCCGACGATGGTGTTGAGCGTCGAGACGCGCTTGAAGGGCGTGTAGACCAGCGCATAGGCCACCAGCGTGCTCACCGCGAGCAGCGCGCTGAGCAGATTGAAACTGAGCGCAAGTCCCAGCGTGCCGGCCAGTCCCAGGACAGACGCGCCGATCAAGGCGTCGCGCACGCGCACCTGGCCGGTGACCAGCGGTCGATGGCGCGTGCGGTGCATCAGGCGATCGGTATCGCGCTCTAGCGTGTGGTTGAAGATCGCGGAACTGGCCGCGACCATGCCGACGCACAGCGACGCGAGTGCAGCGCGCGACCACAGAAGCTCAGGCGCCGCGGAGAGCAGCCCACCGACGAAGGCCGAGAGCACGACCATCGTGGCGATGCGCGACTTGGTGAGATCGAGCCAGGCTGCGATCAGCGAAGTGCGTCCGTCCTGGGCGGCCAGCGATTCGAGCGGCAGGTCGCTTCTCATCGCGCGCTCTCCAGGCCGAGCGTCGCAGGGACATCCAGCGTGCAGACGACTCGGCGCACCCACATCGCCGCGGCGGCGGTCTGCGCGAGCAGCAGCGCGCCGACCGCGACATGCGCCGTGGCGAAGATCGCCTCCCCCATCGAGACCTGTGCCTGTGCGGCGCCGCTCGCCTCGGAAACATAAAAGTAGGCGACGGC
Organism: Planctomycetota bacterium; assembly: GCA_043760765.1. Classification (GTDB taxonomy): domain Bacteria; phylum Planctomycetota; class UBA1135; order UBA1135; genus JADJQU01. The sequence goes on from JAYUOR010000603.1 coordinate 2,245, forward strand.
GCCCAGCAGAACCTGGATGCCGACCAACGAATGCAAGCGTCGCTTGACGCCGATCAGCACGCTCCGATCACTGCCTCCACGCGCACCCTGTTCGACCGCGGCGCCCATCTGACGCGCCATGGCGACGACCGCGCCAAGCACGCCGACAGCCAGGATCACGTGCAACGCGAGCGCGATGTCGGCGCGTGAATGGCGAAACCAGGCGCCGATGAAAACCTGCGTGAACACGAGTACCACGCCGATCGCCGTCGTGCGCTGCAGGCGCGCGGCGGTCTTGCATGCGCTCGGAGTGACCGAGCGCCAACGCGGCGAGAGATACAGCGCGCTCGCCGCGAGGAACGTGAACACCGCCTGGGCCAGCACGCCGTGCAGGAAGGCCAGATCAGGACTATTCTCGAGCACGCGCAGGCCGCCGATCAAGCCCTGCAGGCAGACTGCGAGCAAGGCGAAGGCCGGAAGCTTTCGTGCCAGCGGACGCGACTCCAGCTTCCAGGCGCTGATCGCCGCTGCGATCGCGAGCAAGCCGACCAGCGAGCCGAACTCACGATGGTGGTGCTCAAAGAAAACGCCGATGTTGGCGAAGCGCTTGTCGACCGGATAAGCCCATAGGAAATATCCGTCGGGATTGATCCAGCCGTTCTCGGCCATGCCGGCATGCAGCGTCGTGACCGTTCCACCGAAAAGCACGAGTGGAATCGAA
>JAYUOR010000604.1:0-2943 GCA_043760765.1 Planctomycetota bacterium
CCATCAATCGAGCTTGATCGATCGAGTCGAAAAAGCCCTTGATGTCGCCGTCGACGACCACGCGCTGGCCGCGACTGCACCGAAGGCGCAGTACTTCCAAGTACCGAGTCAGGTACTTCCCCAACCTACCTTTCTCGTCTCGCCGTCGTAGCTGCAGATTTCCTGCAGATTTTTCTGCCACCAGCCGTCGGATCGCCGGTCGTACTCATCGGAGCCAGCATGCCCCGACGACCTCGAAGCGACGAACCCGGCCTTTGGCACCACGTGATGAATCGTGGGCTCGCCAAGCGCACGGTTTTCGAGAATGCCCTGGACATGCGCATGTTCCTTGCGCTCACCGCGCGGGCAGTTCGCGCCAGATCCATCGAGCTGCATGCCTACAGCTTGATGACGACTCACTTTCACCTCCTGATTCGCAGCGTCGACGGCAACCTGGGCGAGACGATGCGGCGTGTGCAGAACCTATACGTGCGCTGGTTCAACCGCACTCGAAAGCGGGACGGGCCGCTATTTCGCGGCCGCTTTCTATCGCGCGCCTTCGAGACGATGGCCTACCGGCGCGCGGTCGTGGCCTACATCGACTTCAATGCGATCGACGCGCGCATTGTAGATCGGCCCGAGGACTACCCGCACGGCAGCGCGCGCCACTATGCCAAGCAAGCAGGTCCGAAGTGGCTGTGCCGGAGTTGGATCGAGGGCGAGGTTCAAGAATGCTCGGAATTGGATCGCTACCGACCGGAGTCTTACCCCGACGTCTTCGGACGGGCGGCGAGCGAGCCAGGCCGAGCCCTTGTTGCCCGACGGCTCGCGAGAGGCGCTTCGCGAATCGATCCGCTGGATGAGCTGCTCGAGGCCGCCCCGGTTGCCGTGCTCGATTGGATGAACCGCAAGGCGAAGTTGGCTGACGGAACTCAAACTGGCGTTGCGGTGTGTGACGCGGGTGCTCTTCAGGCGACCATTCGGCAGCGCAGAAGCGCTCGCCCATGGATCCTCCTCGCGCGGGGCCAAGCCTTCGACGCCTGGAATCAGATCGAAACAGGATTGTTGCGCGACTTGTGCGGTCTGACACTGCGCGAAATCAGTCTGAGCACCGGCCGTGCGGAGAGCACCGTCGCCCGCCTGTGCGAGCGACATCGCCATCGACTAGCTGAAGACTCGGAGTACGCCGATCGAGTCTCAAACATCGCCAGCGCGTCGTTGCGCAAGGGGGCAGCGATCGGAGCCGCCGCGTCTCCCGACAACTGCGCCGTTTCGGACGAGGGAGAATCGGGAAGCGATCGCCTCGTCGAGTGATCCGGCAGCCCGGATGAAAAAAGGTAGGGTGGGGAAGTACCTGACTCGGTACGGTTACGGCAAATACGTCCCGCGGTGCACGTGGTTCATCGCGAGCGCGGTGACGAAAGTCGTGATCGCAACCGACAGTCGCGCTTCCTGGTCGGCGGTGTAGACCTGTTGCAGTTCTCCCGCGCGGCTGGCCAGGTGCCGCACGAGTGAGCGCGTGCGTTCTGGAAAATGCCCCGTCCACAAATACACATTCGCCACCAACTCGCGCTCCATGCTGCGCAACAACGCTTCGGCCGGTTTGCGCGCGCCGTTGGTCGCGCCATCGGGCGAATCGATGTCCTCAAAGATCGCGGTCAGCGCGCCTTCGAGTCCCGGGGGCAGACCGTCCTGGCTCGTGTCGAGCTTGGAGTAATACTCCTGCAGCGAGTAGGCCAGATCACCGACCTCTTCGTCGCGCTCCTGGGCCTCTTCGACCACCTGCCGATCACGCAGCGCGGCCATCATGCGATCGCAGTACTCGAGCTTGGCCAGGGCCGTCGGCCAGGCGCGGTACGTCTTGCGCCAGTCCTTGCCCGGCGTCATCCACACCGCCAAGGTCTCGGCCCAGTCCTCATCGGGATGCTTCTGCGCGTACCAACCGGGCAGGTGGCGCACGAAGCGGCGGCTGAAGGGCTTGGGCCGGTACTCCTCGACGTAGGGCTGGGTGATCGAGCCGAATTGGCGCACCCATTCCTCGCCCTCGAAGAGGTGGTAGGCGTAGTTGAGGACATGGCCGAACTCGTGGCGCAGGTAGCGCAAAATCTCGGCGCGACCGGCACCCTCGAGGTGGCCGACCTGCTCGACCTGGATCGCTTCGAGTTCGGGCCGGGCAAGATAGAAAGGCATCGCGATGCTCTGACTTCCGAAGACCACGCCCCACTCGGTCGATAGGTAGAAGGTCGGCTTGAGGTGAGCCAGTTGCAGCGCGGCGATCTCGGCCTGGAAGTCGGCGATCACCGGCTCGAGACGGGTGCCCTCGATCGCAAGGCCGAGGTCGCGGATGCGCTCGGTGCGAAGGTTGGCTTCCTGGAATCGTGCTTGGCTGTCGGCCATGGCTGGGTGTCGAGCCCCCCACGCTAGACCAGGGGCCAGGATCCCTCTACCCGCCGCCCGAAAAGGGGCATTTTCAGGGCAAAATAGGCCCTTTTTAGGCCGCGGTCGCGAGGTGCGAGGGTCGAAAAAGATCCAAAAAGGGGCTGGAAATTGGGCCGATCCGAGGTTCGCGTTCGGCTACCCGCCAGACGCCGGATTCCGAGCCGGCGAGTCGTGAAGCTCCATCGACGTAGGGTTCAACCTCGCGCCTGGATAACATTCCGCCGCCTATGACTCCGGCCCGCGATCCGTCACCACAAACACGAGCCGCACCGCCCTGGGCCATCGCGGCCGTGCTGCTTGGAATCCTCGCCCTGGCGAGCTGGCTGACGACGCGCTCGACGCTCTGGGATCGCGACGAGCCGCGCTTCGCCCAGGCCGCGGTCGAGATGGTCCAGTCGGGTCAGCTGCTCTTCCCGACCTTCAACGGCGATCTGAGGCCGGACAAGCCGATCCTTATCTATTGGTTGATGGCGATCCCGGTCAGCCTTTTTGGGGTCAGCGAGTGGGCCGTACGGGCCTGGGCCC
>JAYUOR010000605.1:0-2942 GCA_043760765.1 Planctomycetota bacterium
ACACTGTTGCCGCTGATTCGCTGATTCGCGCGTGAAAATCCAGAGCGTCGAAGCGAACTGGCTGCACGTTCCGCTGCCGGTCGAGAAACAGCATCGCTCGGACTTCGGGCGCATCACGGCGTTCGACGGCGTGCTCGTAACGGTGCGCACCGAGGACGGAGCGATCGGCTACGGCGAGGCCAAGCCCGCCGTCGGCAGCGCCGGCAACGGCGCGGCGATCGCGACGATCGTGACCCAGGAACTTGCGCCGCTGCTCGTCGGCCAGGAGGCCGGCGATATCGGCGCGCTGTGGCAGCGCATGCTCAACGGCTCGCGCGCGGCCCTCGCGGCACGCGCGGGCAGAGCCATGCCCATCCTGGGCCGACGCGGTGTGCATCAGTCGGCCATCGCGGGCGTCGATCTCGCGTTGTGGGATTTGCTCGGCAAGGCGCACGATTGTTCCGTGCTCGCCTTGGTCGGCGGCGCGTGCCGGCCGTCGATCCCGGCCTACGCCAGCGGCGGTTGGGCAAGCGAGGAACAGGTCGGCGAGGAACTCGGACGCTACCTCGAGCAGGGCTTCCGAGCCGTAAAGATGCGCTTTGGCGCCATGGACGGCGGAGTGCGCGCGAGTCTGGCTCGCGTGCGCGCGGCGCGGACGGCGCTCGGACCGAAGATCGCATTGATGGTCGACGCCCACGGCACGATGAACGTCGCCGAAGCGCGACGCTTCTGCGCGGCGGCGGCGGAACTCGATCTGCGCTTCGTCGAAGAGCCGGTTTGTTCCGACGATCGCGCGGGGCTGGCTGAAGTTCGCCGCTGCGCTTCGCTGCCGATCGCCGCGGGCGAGAGCGAGACTTCGTGTTTCGACTTCGCGGAATTGCTCGAACGGCGCGCGATCGACGTGTTGCAACCGGATCTTGGGATCGCGGGCGGATTCAGCGAGGGTCTGCGGATCGCCGCGCTGGCCTGGGCCCATCGAATGGAACTTGCGCCGCATTCCTGGGGCTCGGCACTCTCGTTCCAGGCCGCGCGCACTTTGGCGCTGTGCAGTCCCGCGGGAACCTTCGTCGAGGTTCCGATGGGCGGCGCGCCCTTGCTGCGCGAAATGGCGAACATCGACCTTGGTCTGCATGACGGCGCGCTGCTCGCGCCCGCCGGACCCGGCTGGGGCGTAGAGCCCGACCCCGCTTTCGTGAAACGCTTTACGCAGGCCTGAGGAATTTCAATGTCCGCCGACGCTCACATCCAACACGTCAACGTCAACGTCGACAACCTGGCGACGGCCGTGATTTTTTATCGCGACGTGCTCGGTTTGCCGCTCGACCCGACGCCTGATCAAGGCTTCGAGTCGCAGTTCTTCCGCATCAACGCGCGCCAGCAGATCCACATGAATGTGATCGACGACGCGCGTCCCTTCCGTGGACATTTTTGCATCGAAGTGCCCGACTTCATGGGCGTGTTCACGCGCGCCAAGGCGGCCGGCGCGATCGACCTCAAGCCCTGGGGCCGCGTGCGCGCGCTGCCGAGCGGCAAGATGCAGATGTTCGTGCGCGATCCGCACGGCAATCTGGTCGAGATCTCGAGCTTCGCCGGCGCCGTGATCGATCCTGCGTTGTTCAAGGACGATCTCGTCGAGCCCGAACGTGGCGTCTACCGCATGGCGCCGGGCGCAATCGTCGGCCGTCACGAAACGAAGTGAGCGCGTCACGATGATCTTGCTGCTCGAGAGCCTGCACGCGGAAGCCGAGGCGCTGCTCGCGACCGCGGGGACACTGCTGCGCGCCGCCGATCCGAACGAGCCCCCCGCCGAGCTTGCCAAGGTGCGCGCGATCCTGACGCGCGGCCGCGGACGGATCACGGAGGCGCTGCTTGCGCGCTGTCCGGCGCTGCAAGTCATCGCGCGCGCCGGCGCGGGGCTCGACAACCTCGACACGGCAGCCGCCGCACGGCGCAAGATTCCTGTCATCTTTGCGCCCGGAGCGAACACGAATACGGTGGCCGAGCACACGCTTGGACTGATGCTCGACCTCGCGCGCGGGCTCAGCCGCGATGCGCGCAGTGTCGCGGCGGGCCGCTGGGAAGATCGCGCGCGCTACAAAGGCGACGAGCTTTGCGGGCTGACGCTCGGTATCGTCGGCTTCGGCAGCATCGGCAGGCGCGTGGCCATGCTCGCCACAGCGTTCGACATGCGCGTGGTCGTGGCTGCGCATCCGACACGGATCGAGGATGGATCTGGGCCCGAGCGCATGGCATTGCGCGATCTGCTGGCTACGTCCGATGTCGTCAGCTTGCATGTGCCGCTGACGAATGCGACGCGCAACCTGCTCGGTGCCGCGCAATTCGCCGCTATGAAACGTGGTGCTTTGCTCATCAACACGGCGCGCGGTGCGCTGATCGACATGGCCGCGTTGCGCGCGGCGCTCGCGTCCGGCGCGCTCGGCGGATTCGGCGCCGACGTGCTCGATGTCGAGCCCCCGCCCGGCGACGAAGCGCTGCTCAAGATGGAGAACGTACTGCTCACTCCGCACGTCGCTTCGTTGACCGCCGCGACTTATCGCACGCTATGCCGCACGACCACCGAAAACGTCGTGCGTGTGTTGCGCGGCGAGACGCCGCAACCGCGCAGCGTGTTCCGCGCAGGCTGAGGCAAGCCCCGCGCACGCGAACGGCTAGGATTTCGGCTCGATCTGTGCCTTGTAGCTCGACTTGCCCGTGAAGCTGAGCACCTGCTCGATCTCGTGCTTGCCTTCCGGCGTGTCGATCGAGCGCTGCTGGGTCTGGGTCAGCTCCGTCGTGCCGCCCAGGGAAGCCGAACGAGCGAATCCGCCGGCGATATCCCAGAGAATTTCGCCTTCGAATTTGTAGCTCAACTCGAGCGTGGTCTTGATCATGCCGCCCTTGCCGCCGTCCTCTTCATCGGTCGAGTGCTGCGTCAACTCCGCGCTGACTGCGATCACGGCGAC
>JAYUOR010000606.1:0-2939 GCA_043760765.1 Planctomycetota bacterium
CGAAAGATGGGAATCTCTACTGGCAGGAAACCACTCTCGCGCTCAAGGGCTCGGTCAGGTACTTCGGCGACGAGAAGCCGGTGCTGACGATCAATGGGAAGTCGGCCGCCTGCGAATTGAACGAGGGCGATCTGACGGCGACGCTGAAACTGCCGGCGAATCAGGTCTCGAAGATCGAGCTGCGGTACGGCAGTGCGACTCCGGTACTATTCGACGTGATCCAGGACTCGACAAAACCGAAAATCACGCTCGAGAAACCCGCGAGCGACAGGTTTCTGACCAAGGAGAAAAAGATCGATCTCAGCGTACAGGTCGAGGATCAGAATCTGGAGGGCGTGCTGCTCGGCGGGCGCGACATGCAGGCCGGGCCCGACTCGACCTGGCGCGCCGACCAGGTTGACTTGCCCAGCGAGGGCCCGAACACGCTGACCATCACCGCCAAGGACAAAGCGAACTGGACGCAGACGAAGGTCGTGACCGTGACGCGCGACACTGCAAAGCCCAAGTTGCTCGCCGAGTCCGAGCCGAGCGCCGGCACGCCTTTCGAACTCGGCTCAACGGTGCAAGCGCGGCTTGCCTTCAACGAGGACATCGAAGCGGTGATCGTCGACGGCAAGAAAACCGCGGCCAGCGGTGCGAAGGCCGCGCTCTCGGTCCAGGTACCAAGCAGCGGCGGCGATTGGAAGATCACCGGCACGGCGATCGACTTGGCCGGCAACGAAGGGACATTCGAGCTGAAGCTCACCAGCCCCGCGGCGGCTGCGCCCGTCGTGCCCGTGCCCGTTCCGGTGCCCACGCCAGTCAATCCGAATCCCACGCCAGCGCCACCGAAAGTGACGCCCGAGTCCACGCCGAATCCAAGCAAAGTGACGGAGGTCTCTGGCACGGCACCCCAGGGATGGAAGGTTCTCGAAGGCCCCAAGAACGGCAAAGCCGGCTGGGCCGCCATGGTCCAAGAACCGAAGAGCGGCATCGTCTTTGTGCTCATCGAAGCCGGCGAATTCGACATGGGCTCGCCCGCGAGCGAAGCCGCGCGCGAGAAGGACGAGATTTTGCACCATGTCACTCTGACCAAGGCCTTCTACATGGCCGAGTGCGAGACGACTCAGAAGCAATATCGCAACGTCACCAAGCAATCGCCGAGCAACTCGAAGGGCGATGACAAGCCCGTGGAGAGCGTGACCTGGAAGCAGGCCGACGACTTCTGCAAGACCATCGCCTGCGAACTGCCCAGCGAGGCTCAATGGGAGTACGCCTGCCGCGCCGACACGAAGTCAGCCTTCTCGACCGGTGCGACGTTGACCCAGCAGCAGGCGAATCACAATGGCGATCACGGCTGGGACGTCGGCCTCGACGGCAAGGGGCCTTCGACGAAGATCGTGAAACAGATCGCGGCCGCCAATCCCTGGAAGCTCTTCGACATGCACGGAAATGTCGCCGAATGGTGTCGAGATGGCTACGCGCCCTATGCGTCAGCGGCGGTGAGCGATCCGCTCGGATCGGGCTCCAAGGAATTCAACATCCGCGGCGGTGGTTGGCCATCGCCAATGAAGGACTGCCGTTCGGCTAATCGAGACAAGGCGCCCTCCGACTACAAGGACGACAGCACCGGCTTCCGCTGCGTGAAGACGCTGCCCTGAGTTTCCGAAGATCGCGCAGCCGCACGCCGACGAAAAAGGCCGGCCGTGCGCACGCAACGAAGCGCGCACACGGCCGGCCTTGCGGTTCTCAGAATCCGTAGCCGACCGTGAGACCGTACTGGACGTAGTCAGCGTCCGTGCTGAACCCGGCAATCGAGAGGTCCGAGCCCAGCATAGCGCGGACATCGAGGCCGACATTCACGCGTGCGATCGTGTAGTAGGCTCCGCCGTGCGCGTAGAACGCCACGGAATCATCAGAAGCTCCGATGAAGGTACCGCCGCCGTTGTTGAACCCAAACGTGCTCCACACATACGCGGCGCCAGCGCCGACGTAGGGATGGATCCCGCTCTCGCCGATGGTGAAGGTCCTGCGCGCGCCGAGCGAGATTTCGGTGGACTGTCCGAAAGCACCCTGGGAGTCGTCCTTCGAATAGAAGAATGCGGCCTCAACTCCGACCCAATCCGCCGGCCGGTAGGAATCGAACGCCAATCCAATGCTGGTCTGCGAGTCGACCGGCTTCCAGTCGCTGCTACTCGACATGTCCCGCTGACCAACGAATACCGTCAGGGAAGCGATGTCCTGGTCGCGATAGTCGCCCTTGTCCAACGGGGCAGACGCGAGCGTCAGCGGCTCGACGGGCGTGATCGGATTGACGGGCGGCGGCACAACGCCACCACCAGTGACTGACGCGATGCCAAGCAGCGATGCCATCGAAAGAAGGACCATGTAGGACTCCTGCGGTTTGAACTTGGGGGATCGGAATGAACAAGGAACGCTCCGCACAGGGGCAAACCCTCGCGCTAGGACCGTCCAAGGCGGTCCGGAGCCTACGAAGCGCCCCGACCAGGGGCAAGCGCGATCAAGGCCGCCGCCCGAGATACCCCCGGGCCTCCTTCTCCCCTACGGACAGGCGTTGTACTGGAGCGCGTTAGAGAGGAAGCTTCCGTTGGCGGTCGAGTCGCGACCCCACCATTGAACGTTGATGCGCTGGCCAACCATGCTGAGGAACGGCGCGGGATTGCCAGCGGCGTTGCCCGAGGCGAAGGCGTTCATGTCGATGCGGAACAAGGCGTCGCAGAAAGCGCCCGGCGTGCCCCCGATCGAAACGGTTGCGGGACCGCGTTTGATACCAGCCGCCGCGACACACAGCGTGCCGCCCTGGAAGACAGCGTTCGAAGCTCCGTTCGCGCCGTACAGCAATAGCCCTTGTTTGCCCGCGCGTGCGCCGCCGGCTTCGATCAAGAACCCGCTGGTCAACGTAGCGCTCGGCGCTCCCGTGAACGAGATCGCGGGCAAAC
>JAYUOR010000607.1:0-2937 GCA_043760765.1 Planctomycetota bacterium
GCCTGGGCGGTCAAAGTCGCGCGTGGAGCGGAGTCGCAGATCACCTGGCAGGTCAAGCTCTCGTTCCCGGAGGGCATGCAGATCAGCCGCTGAGCGGTACTCAGCGCGAGCCGTGCGGCCGCTCGATCTGAGCCTGGGGCTGCGCCGCAGGCGTCGGATCGACCAGCAGCATCGGATCCATGCCCTCGAAACGCTTCTCGCGCACGAGCACTCGACCGACGACGCCCTCGGCGCGCAGTTGCGATTCGTTCTGCACGATCCACGGCGTCACAGCGATGGCGGCGAGCTTGGTCTTCAACTTTCCGGGTTCCATGAGCAGCACCGGCTGGTCGGTGTAGAAGAGCAGGACCTGGCTGTCGCCGCCGATCACGAGCAGAGGGCGCGTCGTGTCCGTGATCTTGGCCACCTCTCGCGCGAACACGCCGGTCGTGTACAGACGGATGCGCGATTGGATGCCTGACGATCCGGCCGCCAGCGTAGTCAGCGCCGCGCAGGCGAGCAGCATCAAGGCACTGAGCGCGGGTTTGCGCGAGGCGGTCCAAAAACCCAGAGCCGCAAGCACAAGCGCGATCCCAAGCAGGCTGGTCATCCCGACCAGCAGCGCGCCTTCGACGCCGATCCAGTGCTGCCTCGACATCACGAGCACGATCAACGCCAGGGCGAGTGCCGCGAACAAGACTGCGTGTGCTTGCAGCCCGCGCGCCATTCTGCGCGCGGCCGACGGGTGTTCCGCGGCGCGCTGGAATGCGCTCATCCCGGCCCAGGCCAAGAGCAGGCTCCAGATCGGGAACGTCGGCAGGAGGTAGTAACCCTTGCGGCCGGCCGAGAACGAGAGTGCGACGCACGGTACGAGCGCGCACCAGCCCAGGAATCGCGCGCCCGCGAAGCGTTCGATCGACAGCGCATCGAGCTCGAGCCGGTGCCCGGCGCGCCGCGTGCGCCAAAACCAGATGGGCAACAGGAGCATGAGCAGCGACCAGGGCATCCACAGCCCGATCACCTGGCCAACGTAGTAGAGTTCGAGCGGCTTCCACCACGCCGTTCCCAGGCCGCCCGTGCGGTCGAACATCTGCGCGCGCCAAAACTCGAGCGCGCCCGGCACACGCTGCACGACGAGCGCGAAGTAGGGCAGGACCAGTGCCAGCAGCAGCAGCAGTCCGCTTGGAACGTGCAACGTGCGCAGGAATCCCGGCCCGCCCGTGCGTTTGCGCAGCGCGATGGCGACTGCGACCAGCAGCAACACCGGAAGGATCGGTCCCTTGGCCATGACTGCAAGTGCCACAGCGGCCCAGGCGCACGTCGCGGCGCGCCGGCTGCCGCGGCCGGCGAGTGCTTCGCGCCTCGCCCAAGCCGCTGCCAGCAGGAACAGTGTGCAGCTGAACGTGTAAGCCATCTCGGGTTGCGCCGAGCGCGACCAGACGAGGTAGGCGCTGTTCGTCGCGAACAGGATCGCGGCGAGCAGTGCGATCAGAAGCGAGTCGAAGACGATCCAACCCAGGGCCAGGACCAGCACCGCTGTCGACGCGCCGAGCACGATCGAGGGCAGGCGCGCGCTGAATTCGGTTTGCGGAGTCGAGGCGTCGTTGCCGCACAGGTGTCCGGAGAAGATGGCGAACCAATAGGAGAGCGGCGGTTTTTGGAGTCGCTGCTGTTCATCGAAGTACGGGACGATGAAATCGCCGCGCCGTTCCATCTCGACCGCTGTGCGCGCGACAAAAGACTCGTGCGCATCGAGCGGTCGCCGCACGCCGTTGCCGGGCAGCGCGATCGCCAGCGCAAGTGCGAACATCGCGAGCGCCAGTACATGCCAGCCAAGAAGTGACGTCTTCGCAGGTTCGTCGCGGGCTATCGAAATCGTGGGAGTTGACGGCAAGCTGAGATTATGTGCCTCAGGCCACCCTCCGTAACAACCCCGCAGGAGTTCGTACTTCGAAACCTGGATGACCCCTGCGTGACGCTATCGCCGCGCGTCAGCCCAGGCCCATGCGATCGACACCCTCTTCGTCGAAGCCGAGCATGTGCCCGATCTCGTGATACAGGGTGACGCGCAGTTCATGCACCAAATCGTCGCGATCGGCGCAGGCGCGCTCGAGATTTCGCTGGAAAAGGTGGATCGATGACGGAAGGTCGCTCGTGGCTTCGCTGCGCTCCAGTTGCGAGGCACCGACGAACAGGCCGAGCATGTCGGGCGGGGTCTGCGCGGTATCCGCCTTGTCGATCAGATCGGGGGAAGGCATCGGCTCGATCAGGATCGGAGTGTCTTCGAGCGCCTCCTGGAAATCCTCGTCCAGTTTTCCGATCGCCTCGTCGAGCACTTCGGTCATCTCGTCCTCGCTCAGGCGCCAGGGGAAGACCCAGCCTTCGGGATCCAGGCGCTCGGCCTTGCGCAGGCACTTGTCCGCCTCCGCGAAGTTGCCCAGGGCGTCCTCGCACAGGGCCAGGCGGCCGAGGGCCGGCGCTGTGAGATCGAGTTCCGCCGTGCGCGCGAAAAGTCGCCTGGCTTCCTCGAGGTTCCACTCGCGCAAGGCAATTTCCGCCGCGGTCCAGCACAGATCCGCGTCTTCCTCGAGCGAGCGCTCGCGACTGGCGCGCGTCAACGCCTCGCGCGCGCCGCGCAGGTCGTCGAGTTCAAGGCGCGCCGAAGCCTCGAGCACCCAGCGTGCTTCGTTGTCTTCGGAGAGAGCAGCGGCGATCGTCAATGCCGCCTCCGCGTCGCCCGCCTCGAGCGCGTCCCAGGCGCGATCGAGCTCCGCGTCCGCAAGCTCGCCTGAATCATCCGCGGCCTGAGTTTCTTTCTGCATGTTCGAGTTTCGCTCTCAGTCGGCCTCGGTGTCTTCGGGCCGCAGGCGCGTTTCTTCGCGCAGATCGCGGATCAAGCCTTCGCGCACGGAAACGAGTTTCCAGTCGGCGTCGAAGAAGAGCACGGCACCGCGCGTC
>JAYUOR010000608.1:0-2937 GCA_043760765.1 Planctomycetota bacterium
AGCTGCGGCTTGCGCGGCCCTTCGGCGACAGCTTGGGCGCGCAGCGAGGCATTCTGTGCGCGCAACTCGACGATTTCGGAAAGCAAGCGCGCGTTCACGCCCTCAGGCGCCGGCGCGCGCCCAGACGTGCCCGGAGACGGCTTCGATTCGAGCTCGGCCAGCTTGCGTTTGAGCGTCGAATTCTCCGATTGCAGTCTCAGGAACAACTCGGCTGCGGGAGAAACCGGACCGGCAGGCTTGGCGGGCTGCGCTTGGAGCGTGGCGACCTGCGACTGGAGAGCTGCTGACTGCGTTTGCAACGTCGCGACCTGCTCCTGGAGCACGGCGGCCTGGGCGCGCCGTTCATCGAGTTCAGCTCTCGCACTCTCGAGCTCAGCTCTCGCACTCTCGAGCTCAGCTCTCGCAGTCTCGAGCTCAGCTCTCGCAGTCTCGAGTGCAGCCACGGCTTCGAGCTCGGAAGCCTGGGGCCCCGCTGGTTCGACCGGCGCCGCGCGCTCGGCCTCAAGTTCCAGCACACGCTGACCCGACTCCCTCAACTCGACTTCGAGCCGCGCAATGTCGTCTTGCAGCACCTGCAGCTTCTGCACTACCCCCGAATCCCCGGCCGAGGGAGTCCGCCTTTCCGGTGTGGTGAGCTGATCCACGGGATCGTCCAGGCTCACGCTCATAAATACGTCGCCGTCGCCGATCCTGATTTCGCCGCCGGTGTAGATCACCGGTTCCTTGATGCGTTTGCCGTCGAGATAGGTGCCGTTGCTCGAGCCTAGATCGACAATCACGATACCCTTGAGCACGCGCAAGTGCTTCTTGCTCACGTAACTCTGGGGCAAGTGCAGTTCGCTGCCAGGCGCGCGGCCTACTCGCGCGATGTCGCCGGGGACCTTGAACTCGACGGCCGGTTGATTGGCCTGACGGACGAAAAGCGTGATCACTGTGGCAGTTCGGCGTTCGTCTTGGGATCGCAGGGTTGCACGGGCAGCGCCAGTGGGCGGGAAGTATATCTCCGGGACATCGCGACACGGGCTGCATCTCGAAGCCCGGACCTGCCTGTGTCTGTCGGGCGCGCCGGGAAGCAGCCTCGCGAGTCCACCTGTTCCGAACGCCTTCGGACTCCGATCTCTCGGCTCGCCATGCTGGCCCGGCATCGAGGGCTCGTTTGGCTGACGCCCAATCCAAAGCGAGGCCGCTTGCGCAGGCGTCCGGCCCGCTCCCCGCAAGCACTTCCTTCATATGGTAAGGGGCACGGTCAGCCCCGAGCGCAGTCCCGGATCGGCCCTGGCGATCCCTGGCGGATCCCTCTGGAGCATCGGCGCGCCTGCCGGGCTAGAATCCGCGTCGACCTGGCCGGCGCGTCCGTCCGGTCGAATTCCATGCCCATTCCGCCGAACCTGATTTCGCCTTCGCTGCTCGCCAGTAACTTTGCCCGGCTCGGGGATGAGGTGAAGCGGGTCGAGGCGGCGGGTGCAGACTGGTTGCATGTCGATGTCATGGACGGACACTTCGTGCCCAACCTGACCATCGGCCCGCCCGTGATCGAGTGCATCGCGCGCGTCGCGAAACGCCCGCTCGATGTGCACCTGATGATCAGCGAGCCCACGCGCTATGTTCGCGACTACGTGAAGGCGGGTGCGCACGTACTTACCTTCCACGCCGAGCTCGCGGAAAAACCGACGCAGCTGCGCGAGATTATCAAGGCTTTCCGCGGCGAAGGTGTCGCACAGGTCGGTATCGCGCTCAATCCGCCTTCCGACATCGAGCGCGTCGCTGAAGTGCTCAGTGAAGTCGACCTCGTACTGGTCATGAGTGTGCAAGCCGGATTCGGCGGTCAGAAGTTCATGCCGGAGGTGCTGCGAAAGGTGCGCTGGTTGCGCGAGCGCGGTTACAGCGGCCACGTGCAGATGGACGGCGGTATCGGTGAAAAAACCATCGCGGCTTGCGCCGAGGCCGGCACGAACGTGTTCGTTGCCGGCTCGGCGGTGTTTGGGTCCAGCGACATCCCGGCTACGATCGCGCGCCTGCGCGAGACGGCGCGAGTTGCCCAGAACAAGGTGCTCCATGCGAAATCCTGATCCGGCGAAGATCGAGCGCGCGAAGACCGAGGCCGAGCCGCAGGGCAAGCCGAAGAGCGAGGTCGGCGCTGCCGCCAGCGGCGAAACCGTCGTGTCGAGGCCCAAGCAGGAGCCGGAAGTCGCTCCCGCCAAGCCGGCCGCCGTCGTGAACGAACCGGCCACCGACAAGCCCGCCGAGACTTCGCTGTCCGAGACGCGCTTCGCCAGGCTGCGCAAAAAGAAGGACATGCCCGAGGGGCTATGGCTCAAGTGCGAGAGCTGCGGGCAGATGATTTATCGCAAGGAGTTGGAGGAGAAGGGCCGCGTGTGTCCGGCCTGCGACTTCCACTTCACGCTGCCGGGACGTGAGCGCATCGCGATGCTGCTCGATCCGGATTCATGGCGCGAAAAATTCCCCGACCTGCGCACGATCGACCGGCTCAAGTTCCACGATCAGATTCCGTACCTCGACAAGGTCAAGAAGGCCGAGAACCGCACCGGACAGGCCGAGGCCTTGTTGTGCGGATTCGGTTCGATCGAAGGCCGCGCGATCGTGCTGGTCGTGCTCGACTTCAGTTTCCTGGGTGGATCGATGGGGGAAGTGGTCGGCGAGAAGATTGCCCTGGCCGCGGAACTTGCCAGCCTGAAGCGCCTGCCGCTGGTGATCTTCACCAGTTCCGGGGGGGCGCGCATGCACGAGGGTGTGCTGAGCCTGATGCAGATGGCCAAGACCTGCTCAGCCCTCGCGGAGCTCAAGGACAAGGGCGGTTATTCGATCTGCGTGATGACCCATCCGACGACCGGCGGAGTCACGGCGTCGTTCGCTTCCGTCTGCGACCTGACACTCGCCGAACCCGGCGCGCTGATCGGCTTCGCCGGACCGCGCGTG
>JAYUOR010000609.1:0-7557 GCA_043760765.1 Planctomycetota bacterium
CGCTTGCGCGCGCCGACGTCGCCGAAGAAGCGTTGATCCGTCGGGCTGAGTTCGTCGGAGTAGAGATTCGGTTCGGCCGCGCGCCAGTAGCGGTGCTGCATGTAGGCCACGTGGTTCATGTGCAGCGTGGCGAAGGCGGGGCGATGCTCGAGGTACAACGACTTGAAGGCGTCGAAAGCGATGTAGCTCGCCAGCATCGCGCGCTCGGGCACGCGCGCGGAACCGAACAGGACTTCCTTGGGCACCTGCGCCAGGGTCTTCAGGACCGTGTTGGCACGCACGCCTGCTTTCATCGTGCGCAGCAGGAGTCCGACAGCCTCGAAGGCCTTGAGCGAAAAACTCTCCGAGTAGTTGCGCGCGCTGAAGATGCTGAATTCCTGTACCGGCCGCGCCTCGAGCGGAATGCACTCCGCGTCGTCGGCGAGTCCCTCGGGCACGTAGTAGCGCGTGTTGCCGACGTTGCGCGGCGGATAGCTCATCAAGCTGCCGAACACGCCGACCGAGACCTGATGCGCATCGAGCACGTCCCAGACGCAACGGCCGCGGATCGAACTTGTGTTCTGGCCGAAGCCGATGATGCCGTGTTCATCGGGCTCCAGGCCCGAGTAGACCGAGGGCCAGATGATCCAGGGCGAGATCAGGCGCCAGGCCTTTTCCTTGGACGGATCGAAGCCCCGCACGCGCGTGCGCAGCAGAACCCCGCCGGCCGTCATGCGCGCGAGATTGGGCAGACGTCCCGCCGCGATCCCCTTTTCGAGGAAGTGGCGTTCGGCTTCGTTCACTTCGACGAAGACCACGGAAAGGCCCTTTTCAGGCCCGGTTCGCGTCCTGGTCGCGATCATTCGTTGGCTATGGAAACGACCCAACACATAGGGACGGTCGTGGCACTCAGTTTATCCCACCCACAGGCGAGCGGCAAGCTGCCTCGCAGCTTCCCGCGAACGCCCCACCTCCCGCTCCCCCTACCTATCGCAAATCGGTCTCCCGTGTCCTGCCTCCCGTCGACTCGCACCAACTCGTCCAGGTCCTGGCCATGCCCTTCGAACAATCGACCAGCACCGCATCCAGTTCGACCAGCCGAAAGCGATTCTGCTCGTCGAACAGCTTGCGCATGAGCCCGACATTCCAGCGGCTCCCTCCCGTCGGCGCGCCATCGCCCAACAACACGAGCGTGTCGACATTCGGATCGACGAGCGCGAGCTGCAGCGCGTCCCAGAAATTCCCCTTGCCGTGATCCACGCGCTTGACGAAAAACGCCAGTGCCGCAGCAACATTTTTCGCTGTCGCGCTCTGCAGCAAATCCTGCCAGGGGATCGGCGCCAACGTGAACGGAATCACATTGAACTCCGTCGCCGGCGCGAGTCCCTGCAATGCGATCTCGAGTTCCTTGTCCGCGCCCTGCTTGCGCGTCTTGCCGTCGCGCTCTTCCCACATCGAGCCGGACAAGTCGATCAGGAACGTGACACGTTCGGACAAGATCGGCAGACCGACCAGTGTCGCCGTCTTGCCTTCATTGTCGATCGGCTTGATCTGGGGAGTCCCGGGCTTCCAGTCGGCCGTCAAAGCCTTGGCCCACTGTTGCCAGTAGCGCGCCTCGCGACCCGCTTTCAAGCCC
Source organism: Planctomycetota bacterium (assembly GCA_043760765.1). Lineage (GTDB taxonomy): Bacteria > Planctomycetota > UBA1135 > UBA1135 > JADJQU01. The sequence continues at coordinate 1,616 of JAYUOR010000609.1, forward strand.
GACAGGCGGCGCAGACCGGCGACCATCGACCAGGTCACGCGCGCCGACTTCTCCGCTTCCAGTGCGTCGCTCAGTAACAGCGCGCCGTCGCGGTTCGCTGTCTTGACGAGCATGGCCACGGCTTGCAAGCGCACGCTCGAGTGCGCGTCCTTCAGCCCTTGCTTGGCGAAGTCGATACGCGCCTTCGCTTCCAGCTCGCAAGCCGCGAGCAGCGCGGCCGAGCGAACTTCGTAGCTCTTGTCGGCAGCGTAGGTCGCCAGCTCGGCGTTGCTCAGTCCCGGTGGCAGCGCCGCGAGCGCCATCAGCGCAGCCGCGCGCACACCGCTCGAAGTGTCACGATCGGCGAGACCGGAGAGTTCCTTGCGCAGCAGCGCGGCCGGACTCTCGACGATCCCAAGTCGCCGCGCGAGACACTCGATCGAATAGACCATCGCGCGTCGCACGCTGGGATTCTTGTCGGACAGCGACTTGGCCAGTCGCGCGGAAGTGAACTTGGCGTCGAGGCGCCCGATCGCCTCGGCGCAGCGCGTGCGCACCAGATCGTCCTTCGAGAAGAGCCCGTCCTTCGAGAAGAGCAGCTCGAATTCGGCTTCCTCGTCGACGTTGCCTAGCGCGAGCTGCGCCTCGTCGGCGACCATGGCGCTTGGGTCGCGCAGGCTCCTGATCACCAGTTCGAGCGCGGCCACGCCGTTCTGTCGCGAGAGTCCCTCGACCGCCGCGCGGCGCGCACGCTCGTCCGAGTCGGCGAGTTTCTTCTGTAGCTCGTCGAGCCCCTGAGCGGCTGCCTGCGGCGCGACCAGCAGCACCGCAAGGAGGGCGCGCCAGCACAGGAAGTTCCTGAGCGCTGCGATCACGGCTGTTCCTCGACGAAGCGCCCGGCCGCATCGTTCGGCAGGCTGACGCGCTTGTGGCCGGCGAACTCGTCCTCCATCACTTCGCGCAGCAGCGCCGGATCCTCGGTCTTTTTCTTGCCGGCCTGGAATTCGACCGCACCGTCGCCGCCTGTAGCCAGAAAACTGTTGGTCGCCACACGATAGCTCGCTTTCGGATCGAGCGGCCGCCCGCCGACCTCGATGCGCGTCAGCCGAAACGTGTTGTCGGCCTGCCTGCGCGCGAAAAGCGTCAGACCTGAGAAGTCGAGCCCGATGTGCTTGGTTTCTTCGATCGAGCGCCGCGCCAGGGCAACGACCTGCTCGCCGCTGAGGTCCATCGCCACGACATTGTTGTCGAACGGCAGAAGCTCGTACAGGTGCCGGCGAGTGACCGGGCCGGCCACAAGATCGCAGCGCGTTCCGCCGCGATTGTGCACGGCGATGTCGGCTTTCATGCGCCGCCGCAGCGCGTCGGCGATCCACAAGCCCGGTGTCGAGCAGCCGTGCTCGACCGTACGCGACAGTGCCTCGCCTAGTTCGCCGACGACGATTTCCAGCTCCGCGGAAGCGCTTTTCGCCAGCGCGTCGCAGGCCACGCGGACAGCGAGCACACCCGCGTCCGTCGTCGCCTGCGCCTTCGGATCGTCGAGCAGATCGATCAACTGCGCCTCTGAACGCAGCGGCGCGAACGTGCTGGGATCGAGCCACAAATCGACGCGCCCGAGCGCGCTGGCCTTCGAGCCCGACTGCACGATCAGACATTCGCCTTCGCGTACGCCTTGCTTCAAGTAGGTGTGCGAATGGCCCGAGACGATCAAAGCGAGCTTTCGATCGTGCTGCGCCAGCACCTTCGCCTCCTCCACCGCGATGTGGCCGACAGGGATGACCAGGTCGGCCTTGTCGCCGATCTCCTTGCGAACCATGTCCATTTCTTCGGACGCTGTCGCGAACGAGAACGGCCGCACTTCCGGGCTGGTGATCTCAGGCGTCGTGGTTGTCAACAAGCCGACCAGCGCGATGCGCACGCCGCTGCGTTCGATGAGCATCCACGGCTTCGCGAAGGGCAATCGCGCGCCGGCCTTGGAGTCGCGGACATTCGCAAGAATCGCCGGCACGCGCGCCTCGCGCACCAGTCGCTCGACATTGGCGACACCGTGGTCGAATTCGTGATTGCCGATGCACATGGCATCGAAACGAAGTTGCGCGAGCGCTCGCACGAAGGGCAGCCCGCGATCGATCGAACCCTCGGGCGTGCCCTGATACCAGTCGCCCGCGTCGACGAGAATCGATTGCGGTTCGGCGGCGCGCAGTTCCGCCAGCTTGGCCGCGAGTCGCGGCAGACCGCCGATCTGTGGCGGCGAATCCTTCGACAACCAGGTCGCCTTGCGCGACAGGACTTGCCCGTGGATGTCGTTGGTGTGAAAGATGACCAGGTGAATCGGCGCATGTTCGGCCGTTGCCTGCGCGCAAAGACTCGGCGCGAAACCAAGCGTGCATCCAATTGCGAACAGGACGATGAACAGGCCCCCGAGCAGGGACGACGGGAATCGAGGGAAGAAAACAGCGGCGCGGCGGCGCTCGGAGAGGATGGAATTCACGCGCGACATCGTAATCGCCCCGTGGCGAGCTTGGAGTCGCTCGGATGCCCGTGGAATCCGTTTGGCGTCGATTCGCCATCCGTGGGCGCCTTGGGCAGTCGGATGACGAAGCGGTGACGCTCCAAAGGACGGCGTGCGCGCATGGAAGCGCACTGCAACGCGATGTACTGTCGTGGCATTTTGTGCCGCCCGTGAACGCCCCTGCACGCAATCGAAGCCGAGCCTGGTTGTGGTTCCTCATTCCGCTGGTCGCCTCCGCCTGGACGCGCGATTGGTGGGCACCGGACGAGCCGCGTTACGCCGAGGTGGCGCGCGAGATCTACAGCTGTGGCAATTACCTTGTGATGCATCTCAACGGAGAGATCTACCGCAACAAACCGCCGCTCCTGTTCTGGCTTTCGGGCCTGCTGGGGTCGTTCACGGGCTGGAACGAACTTGCGATGCGCGTGCCTTCGCTCGTGGCGACACTGCTCAGCGCGTGGCTGACGGCCAGACTCGCGCGCCGCTTCTGGGGCGAAGACGAAGCGCGGCTCGCACCGATTCTCTACCTGACGACGGGCATGGTGCTCTGGCACGGCACGCGCATGCAGATCGATCCGCTGCTCGGCGCGCTGTGTATGGGAGCGCTGGTGCTGGCGAGCGAACCCTGCACGATTTCCACGCGTCGCGCCCGAATGATTCTGTGCGCAGGCCTGCTGAGCGGCCTCGCGGTCTTGGCCAAAGGGCCGATCGCCTTTGTACTGATCGGAATTCCGCTCGCCGGTTGGCGCTGGATCGCAGGCCCCCACCCACAGCGTGTGTCGAAAGCGGCCTGGATCAGCGCCGGCTTCGCGGCGGTCATCCCGGCGTTGGTCTGGGCTCTGACAGTCGTCGCGCGCCATCCGGAACTCGCCTACGATTTGTTCCTCGGCCAGTTCTTCGAGCGCGCGATCAAGGGCACGAACCACATCAGTCCCGTCTGGTCACACTTCACTTTGCAGCCGTTGATGATGTTGCCCTGGACGCCGCTCGCGTTCGCGGGTTCGTGGCTGGCGTGGCGCGCGCTCGTCGCTCGGCGGCGCGGCGAAACTTTCGATTTGGGCATCGCCCAGGCAGGCTGGTGGTTTTGGGCCCTGCTCGTCGCGTTTTCGCTCAGCCCAGAAAAGCGGGATCTGTATCTTCTGCCGGCGTATCCGGCCGTCGCGTTACTCAGCTCGCGTTGGATCGCGCAAGCACTGCGCGTGAGGCGGAATGATCGTTGGCTTGCGGCGCCGGTGCCCGCGCTGCTCGCATTGATCGGCATCGCGCTCTGCGGAGTCGGCTTTTTCCAGTCGCGCTTGCCGCCTGAATTTCCTTCGATCGCCTGGCAATCGGTAGCCGTCGGTTTGTCGCTGGCCGGCGGAGCCGCGCTCGCGGTCCGCGAGAGTTGGCGCGGCGAGCATGCGCGCGCGACCTTAGCTCTGGCCGGAGGATTGGCGATCGCGGTCTGCGTGGCTTCGCTGATTGTTTTTCCACTCGTCAATCCCGCGAAGTCTTCGCGTTCGCTGGCCGCGTATCTGTTGACGCGTCCGGAACGGCCTACGGCGATTCCCTGCGTCGGCGTCATGCCAGAAGGATTTCGCTTCTACAGCGGACTGCCGATCGTTCAGGGTCCGGGGCTCGACCACGCAGACCCCAAGGGCCTTGAACTACAGGAGCAGAGTTTCCTTGAGTCTGCCCGCCGCGAGGGTCCGGACTTCCTGGCGCTGGTCGCCGAGCGCAACTGGCTGAGCTGGAGTGAGGCCACCCGCGCCGCGTTCGAAATTCGGCACGCACAGTCGGTCTCTGCCCGCAAAGTGCTCGTCCTGGGCCTGCAATCGCCGCCGACTCACTGATCGGCACTGAAAAACAGTGGCGAGGCGCGTGCCAAGTGCGAGCATGTTGCGGTTGGCCATGTCTTCGTCACCGACTATCGCAGGCATCGCAAGCGCGTTCCCGGCGCAGTCGGTCGATCGCGAGCGCGCTTTCGAGACTTTGGTCGCGATGTTTCCCGCCGAGGACCCGCGATTCATCGCGTCGTTGCTCGAACGTTCGGGCGTCGGCGTGCGGCGCATCGCTCCGCCGCTGAAAAGCCTGCTCGGTGAAGACGAATTCAGCACGCGCAATGCCCTCTGGCGCACACATGCGCTCGAGTTGTCGGAGAGCGCCATTCGCGTCGCGCTGCATCGCGCGCAACTGAACGCCTCGGATATCGACTGCGTGATCGACGTGTCCTGCACCGGGATCATGATTCCCGCCCTCGACGTCGAACTCATTCCGCGCTTGTCGCTGCGCAGCGACGTGCGCCGCGTGCCGATCACCGAGGCCGGCTGCGCGGCCGGCGGGCTGGCCCTCGGCCTGGCTGGTTCGCTGGCGCGCGGTGGAGAATGCGTGCTCGTCGTGGCGGTCGAAGTCTGCTCCTTGACGCTGCCGCGCGACAAGCGCACGCGCACGGACCTCGTCGCCGCCGCGCTGTTCGCCGACGGCGCCGCGGCGGCCGTCGTTCAACCGCAGTCCGGAACAGCGCGCGCGCCGCGAATTTTGGCGAACGGTTCGTTCCTGGTGCCCGACACGCTACGCACGATGGGCTTCGATGTCGGGACGCACGGACTTCGCATCGTGTTGGAACGCGAGCTTCCCGATCTGCTCGCGGTTGCGTTGCCGGACGCGGTCGACGCATTCCTCGCGCGCCACGGAAAGACTCGCGCGGACATCGGGCTGCATCTCCTCCATCCGGGCGGACGGCGCGTGCTCGAGGTCTGGGAAGAGGCCTTCGGCCTCGCGCCGGGCGGACTCACGTATTCGCGCTCGTCGCTGGCCCGCTACGGCAATCTTTCCTCGGCCTCCGTTCTGACGGTGATCGAACTCGCGCTCGAAGCACAGGCGCGCGTCAAGCCAGGGCAGCTTGCGCTGGCCGCGTCCGTCGGCCCTGGGCTGTCGCTGGAGTTCCTTCTGCTCGAGTGGCCGAACGATGATTGATCCAGTCTGGGATCGGGACCAGCTGCTGGCCGCGGTGCTCGTCGGCTTGGCGCTGGAACGCGGCTGCGAGCTCGTGCTTTCGCACAACAATCTGGCGCGTCTGCGCGCGAGCGGGACGCCGCATGCCGCATCTTCCAGCCTGACCGAGTACGCCGTCATGGTCGTGGTGCACGTGCTGTTCCTCGGCGCTCCGGCGATCGAAGTCTATCTGCGCGGCATGCGACTTCCCGACTCAGTCGCTCTGACTGCGACCTGCGCCATCGTCTTCGCGCAGCTCTTGCGCTGGTGGACGATCCGCACGTTGGGTCCGCGTTGGAACGCGCGCGCGGTGGTCGCCCCGGCGCTGGGCGCCGTGCACGCCGGCCCCTACCGATTCCTGCGCCACCCCAATTATCTGGCCGTCCAGCTCGAGTTCGCGGCCTTGCCCTTCGTCGGCGGCTCGCTGTGGAGCGGAGCGCTGATCTTTTTCGCGAACGCCGTGTTGCTCTGGCGGCGC
>JAYUOR010000610.1:0-2929 GCA_043760765.1 Planctomycetota bacterium
GGGCTGGGAGCCACAGATGAAAAGGATCCCCGATCCTCAACCTCGTGAAAAGACCGCATAGCATCAGGAGCGACAAACCTCCCGATGAAATTAAGAAGCCTGGCGTCCACCACAGTCCGAAGATCAGTCCCACGCCACCTAGAAGCTCCAACCAGCCGGTGATCACGCGCAGCTGTACCAGCCCATAGCGCAGGAACTCCCGTTCCATCGCGGGCGAAGTCAGGCAATAAGTCCCGTAGAAAATGAAAGCTAGGCTCGAGACCAGCGTCAAGGCAACTCGCAGGCCCACCTAGCCTACGAGTCCCGCATGAAATCCAGCGACGACTAGCGAGAGCAAGAGCAAGACCAGCGAGGGAACGAACTTGACAAACGCGTGCCGCACCTTGAAGTGCGACCACTGCGCGCCGGCCATGAGAACTGCCATCAGCAGTGCAGGGACCAGCACGAGCGATGGGTACCAGATGCCAACGATCAGCAATGTCGAAAGTGCGATCTTCGCCGCCCCGATGAAGCTGCGGAAAGCGATCGAAAAGCGGTACTCTTCGAACTCCTTTTCGATGTTCTCGAAGCGGAAGATCCACACGAAGAGGACGGAAGCGGCGATGACGATCTGGGCGATGACGGACGCGTTGAGCATGGAAATGTGGACCCGAGGCCTGAACCGCGGTCGGAGGATGGGAGGTGGGCGCTCTGGAAACAGCACTGGACGATTGCATCGGGTCTTTCGGCCGAGGTGGGCGCTCAGATTCAGCCGACTGGATCCGATTTCAAGGGTCTGCGCTCGCGTGCCCAATTCAGCGATCCAGGCCGGACTCAAGGGCTGTGTCGGACTGCGAAGTTTGGCAGCGATCCTTTCGATCTCACGCCCCGCTTGTCCACGAACTGGTTTTGGTTGACCGACCCCGCGATGTCTCAGAGCGCGGAACAGCGTGCTGGGATGACCCGGTCATCCCATCTGCTAGCCGCGTGTCTTGGTCGTGATGCCGAGCTTGCGGCGCAGTAGATCGGCTTCGATCGCGATCTGCGCGCGGGCCTCGGGTGGAATGCGGTCCACGTTCTTGAAGATCATCGCCATGCGCTGGTTTTGGCCCAGTCGCTCGCGGGTGCGGATCAGAAAGTCCCAGTAGAAGACCGTCACGGGGCAGGCCGACGGGCCGCTGCGCTCTGCCGGCTCGTAGCGACAGCCCGTGCAATAGTTGCTCATCCGCTCGATGTACTTGCCACTTGCCGCGTAGGGCTTGGTGCCCACCAGACCCGTGACGCCTTGAGCTGCACCCGGGCGCTGATCAGCGTGCATGACCATGCCCAACGCGTTCGGGAGCGTCACCCAGTCCACGCCGTCGACGAACATACCGAGATACCAGTCGCTCACGGCCCTCGGGCCGACGCCGCTGATCAGGGCGAAATTGCCGGTAACCATCAGGCGCTGGATGTGATGGCCGAAGCCGGTGTCGAGCACCTGTTCGACGCAGGCCTTCATGCAGGCCATGTCGGTGTCGGCGGTCCAATAGAAGCCCGGCAACTCGCCGTGTTGGTCGAGCGCGTTCCGATCTGCGTACGCTCGGCCTTCGAGCCAGTAGACGCCGCGGATGAACTCGCGCCAGCCGATGATCTGCCGCACGAACGCCTCGACGGATTGCAAAGGGGCCTTGCGCTCGCGATATGCCGCTATGGCTCGATCGCAGCACTCGCGCGGACCAAGCAGCTTGAGGTTCAGGCAACTCGAGAGCGTGGAGTGATAGAGCGTCGGCTCGCTGGTCCACAATGCGTCCTCGTACGGGCCGAATAGGGCGAGACGGTGCTGAATGAAATCGTCAAGGGCTGCCAGGGCTTGTTCCCGAGTAACGGGCCATGCGAACGATTCGACGCGGCCGGGCAGGTCGGGCAGCACGCTTCTGATCGCCGCGATGACGCTGCGGGTCATTGCATCGCACGCATGCCTCAGCGGCGGACGAGGCCGCGGATGCGGGCCCTGCTTGCCGAAGGGGAGACGGTTCTCCTTGTCGAAGTTCCATTCCCCTCCAACGGGCTTGGCGCCCTTGCCATCTCCGTCCATGAGATAGCCCGTCCGCCGGCGTTGCTCGCGGTAAAAGAACTCCATGGTGAGCGAGCGGCGGTCCTTCGCCCACGCGGCGAATTCCTCGCCCGTCGTGAGGAAGTGCTCGTCGGGCAGGATCGTCAGCGGGACTCCGGTAGAGTCGCGAACCAGCCCGAGCAGATCCAGTACACGCCACTCGCCGGGATGCGTGCACACGATCTGCGACGGCCTGAGAACGAGCGCCGCGCGCGCGATTTCTGTCTCGAACGCGCCCGTGTTCTCCGGATCGTCGAGGGCGATGTACCTGACGCGGATCTGTCGCCGCTTCAACTCGGCGGCAAAGTGGCGCATCGCGGAGAGGAACAGTACGGTCCGCTGCACATGGCTTTGGACATGTCGCGATTCGTTCGCCACTTCCATCATGAGGACGGTGTCCTCGGGCTGGAGCGAGCGAATGAGCGTGGCATCCAGATCGAGCTGGTCGCCGAAGACAATTACGAGCCGTGCGCGGTTTGGCTCTCGCGCCGACTGTTGCGATGAAACAGCGGAGCGAGGCGGCATACCCGCCCATCATACGAAGTGGCTCATCGTCACGATGTCAATCTGCAGATGATCGTGAGCTGCGCTCCGCGATGCGAGGCTCTGCCTCTGCGCCCCGCCGCCGCAATCGCCAAGGGGTTCCCTTTTGTGCTTGCCTTCAGCGGGTGCTCCGGACGGAGCCGGCAGCGGACTGCATGCCGGCCCCCACATTTGGGCCGAGGCGGTTTCTTGGTCGGAATCGGCTGCAGGCTGGCCGCGCAAGTTCCGCAGGAGGCCGACTTCTGCACGTCTCCCTGATGGCCCAGCGCTTCGCCGCTTTCTTGCATCCAACGCAGGTCGCCGGGCGATTGG
>JAYUOR010000611.1:0-2928 GCA_043760765.1 Planctomycetota bacterium
TAAGTCTTGGCCGCGAAGTGCACGACGGCGACGGGCTTGTGTGTTTTGAACACGCGATCCAGTGCAGCGCGATCGCCGAGGTCCACGTTCTCGAATGGCCCCTGCACGAAACGGCGATGGCCTGTCGAGAGGTTGTCGAGCACGATCGTCGGAATCCCGAGCTCGCGAAAAAGGCGCGTGGTGTGACTGCCGATATAGCCCGCGCCGCCGGCGATCAAGACTGGCCCGTGAACCTCGCGGGAGGATGACTGCGCTGCGCTCATCTCCAAAGCCTATCGCCCCGTTGGCAGCTCGCGCCATCCCGGTTCAAGCTGTCGTAACCACACTCGCTCCGCCGCCCGCCATGTCGTCCCAAAAACTCGGCCAGGATTTCGCGACACAATCCGGGTCGAGCACGTCGACATCCTCCCGCGCGAGGCCTAGCAAGGCGAAGGCGAAAGCCATGCGGTGATCGCCGCGCGGATCAAGTTCGAGCCTGCCCTTCGTCGCGTGTCCCGGAAAGACATCGAGCGTCGTGTCGGTTGCAATCACGGAGAGGCCCAGGGCCGAGAGGGCCTGGGCGAGCACGCTGATGCGCGCGGACTCCTTGCCCTGCAGCGTGCCCAGTCCGCTGAGCAACGAGCGCTGGCCAAGCCGCAGCGCGGCGCTTGCAGCGACAGCGGCCAGCACAGGCGCGAGATCCGGCTCGCCACTCAAATCGATGCGTGCACCGCGCGTGATCTTGCCGCCGGCGAAAATGCCACCGTCCTCAAAGCTGGCGTCGCAGCCGAAAGCGCAGAGGTGCTGGGCGATGCGTCGGTCGCCCTGCAAGGAATCGACAGCCAGGCCCGCGACAGAGATCTTTCCGCCACTGATGCACGCCGCGGCCAAGAAGACCGCGGCAGCGCTGGCATCGGGCTCGATCTGGACGGGTTGCTCCGGCGCGCGCAGCGGACCGCGAACCAGAAAACTCTCGCGTTCACCCTCGATCGAGGCCTCGATCCGCACGCCGAAGCGTGACAGCATCGCCATCGTCATCTCGAGGTAGGGCCGGCTTGGGATCTTTCCGCGCACGGCGATCTCGATCGGATCAGGCCAGGCCGCGGCAGCGACGAGCAAGGCGCTTACCTCCTGACTCGAGGAGGGCGACTCGATCGCAAGCACCGAAGGCGGCCCGATGGGCCTCAAAAAGAGCGGCCAACCGTGCGCCCGGCCTCTGAATTGAAGCTGCACCCCCGCGCCGGCTAGTGCCGCGAACAACGCCGGGCTCGAGCGCGTGAGCAGCGAACCACTCGCCTTGAAGCTCATTTCTTCGCCGGCGCGGCCGCACAATCCCGCCGCGGCGGTCGCAAGGCGCGCCAGCGTGCCCGATTCGCCCAGTTCGAGATTCGCCGAGTTGCGCCAGCCGCGCGACGGCCCCGGGGCCAAGCCTTGCACGGAGAGACTGCCGTCCGCTAGCACTTCGAGCTGCGCGCCGAGTGCTGGGATCAACTCGCGCGCCGCAAGCACATCGTCGCCGGTCGCAGCCTGCGCCGGAAGTCGGCCGATGAGCGTCGTGTCGCCACACAGCGCGGCGATCACGAGCGCGCGCTGCGCAAGCGACTTCGAGGCTGGCACGCGCTGCGCGCCAAGAAGGGGTTTTCCCGGCCGCAGGCCGCAGCGCTTGGGGCTCACGCCGGCAATTGTACCCGCCGGTAGTGTGGGCCATACTCTCCGCCCCACACACCCCAAGGATCGCGCGCTTTGCTGTCTGTTGAATCGCGTGATCGCAGAACCCATTTTCGCAGGTCACATGAGCACCCCCGCCGTCTACCTGGGCCGCAACAAGACCCTCTCCCACCTGCGCGCGGTCGCCAGCGGAAAGGTCCGCGACATCTACGAGATCGACGCCCGCCATCTGCTGTTCGTGACCAGCGATCGCGTCAGCGCATTCGACGTGGTCATGAGCGAGGGCATCGCCAACAAGGGACGCGTCCTGACGGCGATCTCGGCTTGGTGGTTCGAGCACACCCGCGACGTGATCGCAAATCACCTAGTCTCGACTTCCGTCGAAGACGTGCCTGGCCTCGACGCAAAACTCAAGGACGAGTTGCGCGGGCGGATCATGGTCGTGCGCAAGGCCGTGCCGACGACCGTCGAGTGGGTCGTGCGCGGTTACCTCGCCGGCTCCGGTTTCAAGGAGTACAAGGCGAGCGGCAGCGTGTGTTCGATTCCGTTGCCGGCCGGATTGGAGCTCTCGTCGCGCCTGCCGCAGCCGATCCTGACGCCGACGACCAAAGAAGAACATCACGATCTGCCGCTCTCGCCCGCGCAGGCGCGCGAGCGTGTCGGTCCGGCCGTGTTCGACCCGGCCCACGCAGCGGCGCTCGCACTGTTCGCGCGCGCGTCGGAGATCCTCGCCAAGCTCGGCATCCTGCTGGCCGACACGAAGTTCGAATTCGGCCTGCTTGACGGCAAGCTGATTCTGATCGACGAAGCGCTGACGCCCGACAGTTCGCGCTTCTGGCCCGCGGATCAGTGGAAGGCTGGCAGCAATCCGCCAAGTTACGACAAGCAGATCCTGCGCGACTGGCTCGAGAAGCAGCCCTGGAACAAGGAACCGCCGCCGCCGAAGATCGCGCCAGAAATCCTGGCGCGCACGTCGGATCGTTACTTGGAAATCTGCAAGAAGATCACTGGCCGCCTCCCCGAGGGGATCGAAGCATGAAGGTCGCGCTGTTGATGGGCTCTGACTCGGATTTCCCGCGCCTGGAGCCGTGCGTCGCGCAACTCAAGGAGTTCGGCATCGAGTGCGAGGCGCGCGTGCTCTCCGCCCACCGCACGCCCGCTGCCGTGATTCGTTTCGTCGAGGAAGCGCCTGGCCGAGGCGTCGGCGTCTTCATTTGCGCGGCAGGCGGCGCGGCGCACCTGGCGGGTGTCGTCTCGGCGCACACGGACCTTCCGGTACTC
>JAYUOR010000612.1:0-7539 GCA_043760765.1 Planctomycetota bacterium
GTGTTGGGGCCACGTGGCGTAACTGGAGTGAACACACTGATCCATACCGCCCGCCGGAGAGCGGACACCGGAAATCTCGGTAAGACTTGCTGCAGTATCGGACTCAGAACGTGGACGGCTCCCTCGGACGGCGTGTTCTCGTTGAAATCCAACCCTTGAGCGCCTCGCCCTCCTGATCGATCCGACGCCTCTGAAGGGCTGGCGGTGAAGGCTTGGCTACGCGCTGCCAGGCCGTGTCGACCATCCGATGGCGCGGGGCTGCCATCACCTTCTTCGCGAAAGAGCGGCACTGATCGAAGCGCCCCAGGAATTGGTCGTCGAACTGGGATTTGCGGAAGGCCGCGCTGCACCGGCGCGCGAAGCGCTGGAACCCGAATAACTCGCGACGAACTCGCTCGCCCGTGCGATCCTCAGCGCGCTCGTCGGCGAAACACTTTCCTTGGATGAAGTGATCGCGCGGGTTCGCGCGGCGCCGTCGGAGACGCGCTCGCAATTGGCCGAGCTGGAACTTGGCGGCTCGGTGGCGCGCTCTCCCGGAGGACTCTATCGGCGCGTCCGTCCGCGCGGCCGAGGCGGCTAGTGGACCGAAGCAACCGTCTGCTCGAGCACCAACATGATCACGGCCAGCAAGGCACAGCCGCCCATGAACATCAGGAAGCGGCGCGGAAAATTGCGCAGAGCCGGCCCGTCTTCCGCGTCGCCGTAACAGGTGCCAAGGCCCACGATCGCGAGGGCGACGACCATGAACAGCAGGATGTGGACGATCATCCCGCTCATGGGCTCACCTTCGCGGTTGCATGACTCGTCCGCAGCGGCAGACCCAAGAGCTTCGATTCGCTGACACCGTACACGTCGATCATCGCAAGAGTGTTGAGCATCCCGGCCACGCAGGCGAAAACGAGGCCTGCATCGACATACGAAATGTCGCGCTTTACCGAGGCAGTCCCCCACATGGCTTCGGCGAGGATCGCGGGCAGACCGACCAGAAATTGCCCGGACCAATAGTAGAAATGGCGCTCGCGGCTGAGGTTCGTCGCTTCGGCGAGCACAGTGCCGAACACGAACAGTCCGACGAGCAGCGTAAACACGACCACGGCGCGCTGGCGCCGGCCTTGCAGCCAGTGTCCAAGACCCGGCACGGCCAGCGTCGCGAGCACGGCGACGTACGGAGCGGGCACGCCGACCGCCGCTCGGATCGAAGTGCGCGCGCACCAATGCGCGTGGACGATGACTGCGATGTTGAGCACGCCACTCAGCGCTGTCAGCGTTGCGCCCAGCCGCAGCCATTCCGGATACGGGCGCGCGAACCCCGGCCCGAAGCCGTAGTGCTGCATCTGATAGACGAACGCGCCGAGGTTGCCGACTTCGGGCGAAAGCGCCGGCGCGAAAAGGCTGCGCAGCTCGAGGTCGAGATACTCGAAGCCCATCCCGTCACTGAGCTTCAGCCCGAGCAGGTAGATGCCCTGGATCACGACGAAGCAGATCAGTCCGATTCCGGCCTGTCCGAGATAGAGATGGCCCGCGCCAGGGATCAGCCAGGAGAGCAATCCAGCGACCGTCGGGTCGCCACCGCCCTTGCTCGGCACGGCGCGCACCGGCACGGGGCTCGGCGGCGCAATCGCGGAGCGCGCGCCGCCGCTGTCGATGAAAACCGGCGGCGGCGCGCGGTCCGCGGACGCTGGGGCGGGCTTCTGCTGATGGCTCGGCTCGGATTCCAAGGCGGCGAGATGATACGTTGCCGAAGCCTCGGCGCGTGCCGCGGGCTTCGACCAATCCTCGGCTGAAACGCTCCGACCCGCCCTCCGCACCATGATCGAGCACGAACATCGGCTGCGCGTTCGCTACGGCGAGACCGACCAGATGGGCGTGGTCTACCACGCCAACTACCTCGCTTATATGGAGGAGGGCCGCACCCGGCTGATGCATGCCAGGGGCTGTTCCTATGCGGATCTGGAGCGCAGCGGCTTCGGCCTGGCCGTGCGGCGCGCCTCCATGCGTTTCCGGGCGCCGGCGCTCTACGACGAGGAACTTCTGGTGCGCACGCGGATCGACCGCGTGCGCGGCGCTTCCGTTAACTTCACGTACGCGATCCTGAGGGCCGCGGACGGAACGCTTCTGTGCGAAGGTGAGACTGAACTCGCCTGCATCGACCTGCGAACTCCGGAGCGGCGACCCTGCCTGATGCCCGACACTCTGCGGTCAGGTTTCGAGGCCTAGACGGGCCTCTATTCCGGGCCCTGCCGGCGCCCGCGACGGGCGCGTTTGGCCTCGGCGTCTAGCGGTTTCGGCCCTGCCTTCGCGCTGCGAGCGCGGGGCCGAGGGCTCTCCGCCTCGATCATGTGACCGAATCCGGGGAACGGTGGCGGCAACAAGTCGAGCAACCGCTCGGCGCAGCTCGGACACGCGCGCCCATCCTCCGTGCGGTTGAGTGAAAGCACAGGACCGGCGTCGAGGCCGCAGGTAATACAGAGCGAGGGTCGGGGAGCGGGCATGGGCTTCGGATCGGCGTTCCTGCGCCACTTCTTGAGTCGCGGACCTCCCCTGCCGCGGCGCCGTCCGTGACCTGCCGGTTCCATCCGGGGGCGGCGGCGGCCTGCCTCGCGGCCGACCCGCCTCGCCCTGGAAAATTCTTCGAAGCTCCACGGGGAACGGCTCGAAAGCCGAGGAAGCCGTTTGGGAGAGGCGCCGGCGGCGGCCCTTGCGGCCACGAATTCCGGAGCTCGCCCCTACCGCGCATTCAAATAGCACTGTTTCAGTGCTATATTGGTCGACCAAGGTCCAGCCCCGATGCTCCAGCTCACGAAACGTTCTGAATATGCCCTGATCGCCTTGGTCCACATGGTGGACCGCGGCGACGAGGTCACGAGCGTGCGCGAACTGTGCGAGCGCTACCCGCTGCCCAAGCGCCTCGTGGCCGAGGTCCTGAAGGATCTCGCACACGCCGGCCTCGTCGTTTCGCACCGCGGCTCCCAGGGCGGCTATTCGCTGGCACTCCCGCCCGAGCGAATCACGCTGGGCAAGATCCTCGGCACCATCGAAGGCGCACCCTCGCTGACGAATTGCGATTCGATCGCGCACTTGCGCGACGGCGGCTGTCAGGTTCACCCCACCTGCCCCATCCGTTCTCCGATCGAGCGCGTCCGCGAGCACATCTGGCGCCTGTTCGAAGCCACGTCGCTGCGCTCGCTCGTTCCCACACCGCAGACCGGCCACGCCCAGGTCATCCAACGACTGCGCGAAAGCCTCGCGGCCGGCACACCTCACTGATGCTCTGCAAGCTCCCATGAAATTCCCGATCTACCTCGACTATCAAGCCACCACGCCCTGCGATCCGCGCGTCGTCGAGACCATGCTGCCGTTCTTCACGCAGGCTTTCGGCAACGCGGCAAGCCGCAGCCACTCGTTCGGTTGGACGGCGGAAGAGGCCGTGGAAACCGCGCGCGGCCAGATCGCCGAGTTGATCGGCGCGTCGTCCAAGGAAATCGTCTTCACCTCCGGTTCCACGGAAGCGATCAACCTGGCGCTCAAGGGCGTGGCGGAGATGTACGCCGAGAAGGGCAAGCACGTGATCACCAGCAGCGCCGAGCACAAGGCCGTGCTCGACACCTGCAAGCACCTCGAGCAAGCCGGCGCGGAAGTGACCTATCTCGCTCCCGACAAGAGCGGTCGCATCAGCGTCGAGCAGGTCGCGGCGGCGCTGCGACCCGACACGATCCTGGTCGCGCTGATGTGGGCCAACAACGAAGTCGGCACGCTCAATCCGGTGCGCGAAATCGGCGAACTCTGCCACTCGAAGGGTGTGCTGTTTTTCAGCGACGCGACCCAGGCCGCGGGCAAGATTCCCGTCGACGTCGAAGCCGATCACGTCGACCTTTTGTGCCTCTCCGGCCACAAGATCTACGGCCCCAAGGGCGTCGGTTGCCTGTACGTGCGCCGCAAGAATCCGCGCGTGCGCCTGGTCGCACAGATGGACGGCGGCGGGCACGAACGCGGCATGCGCTCGGGCACGCTCAACGTGCCGGGCATCGTCGGACTGGGCAAAGCCTGTGAGATCGCGCGGCTGGAAATGGACGCGGAAGCCCGCCGGACCAGCGAGTTGCGCGATCTGCTCGAGAAGCTGATCACGGCCCAACTCGACTTCGTCTTCCTGAACGGCAACCGCGAGCACCGCCTGCCGAATTGCCTGAACCTCTCGTTCCCCTATGTCGAGGGCGAATCCTTGATCATGGGCATCCACAAGCTGGCCGTTTCCTCCGGATCGGCTTGCACGTCGGCCAGCCTCGAACCGAGCCACGTGCTGCGCGCGATGGCGGTCGGCGACGAACTCGCGCACAGCTCGATCCGCTTCGGCATCGGCCGCTTCACGACCCGCGAGGACATCGAGTTCGCCGCGGCCCAGGTCGTCGAAAACGTGCGCCGCTTGCGCGAACTCTCACCGCTCTACGAAATGGTCAAAGAGGGCGTCGACCTCTCGACCGTGAAGTGGCAAGCCGCTCACTGAACCACTGCCCGCGAACCCACCCATTGACATGGCCTACAGCAACAAAGTCCTGGATCACTACAACAACCCGCGCAACGTGGGCTCGCTCGACAAGGCCGCGCTCAGCGTCGGCACGGGTGTCGTCGGCGCGCCGGAGTGCGGCGACGTCATGAAACTCCAGATCGAGGTCGACGGCGACCGGATCGTCGATGCGAAGTTCAAGACGTTCGGCTGCGGTTCGGCGATCGCCAGTTCGTCGCTGGCCACCGAGTGGATCAAGGGCAAGACGCTCGACGAAGCCTTGAAGATTTCCAACACACAGATCGTCGAAGAGCTCTCGCTGCCGCCGGTGAAGATCCACTGCAGCGTGCTGGCGGAAGACGCGATCAAGTCGGCGATCGCCGACTACAAGTCGAAACAACAGAAGTAGGCAAGAAACATGATCGGCATCACTGAACGCGCGCAGAAGGAAGTCAAGCGCATCATCACCGAACAGAATCTGCCGCCCCAGACCGCGCTGCGCGTGGGCGTCAAGGGCGGCGGCTGCTCAGGCTTCTCGTACACGCTGGGCTTCGACGACCAGGTCGCGGAGACCGACCAGGTCGAAGAGGTCGACGGTGTGCGCATCGTCTGCGACCCAAAGAGCTTCCTGTACCTGAGCGGCACCGAAGTCGACTTCGAGGACAACCTGATGGGACGCGGGTTCAAGTTCGGCAATCCGAACGCCTCGAAGACCTGCGGTTGCGGCGAGTCGTTCAGCGTCTGATTCCGGCGTGAACGTCTGTCCGAGCTGCCAGGCGAAGCTGGAAACTCCGCTGGCCTGTTCCGCCTGCGGAACGCTGGTCCCTGAAGCCACGGGCGGAGCGCAAAATCCGTTCGCCATCTTCGGACTCGAACAAGGCTTCGCGCTCGACAAGCAAGCTCTGCGCCGCCGGCTGTTGCGCTTCTCGCGCCTTGTGCACCCCGATTTTTTCGCGACCGCGCCAGCAGCTCAACGCGCGCTCGCGGAAAGCGCGAGCGCGGTGTTGAACGCGGCCCACGAGCTGCTCGCCGACGATGCCCCGCGCGCCGACTGGCTGGTGCGCGAACTCGGCGGACCCAATGAACACAGCGAGCGCTCGATGCCCCAGGAATTCCTGATGGAAGTGCTCGACTGGAACGAGACACTCGAGAGCGCGCGCAGCGCCCCGGCGGGTTCGGCCGAGCGCACGGCGATCCGCCTGCTCGGCGCTCAACTCGAAGAACGCCGCCGCGAGCTCTTCGAAGTCATCGCAAGCGAACTCGACCCGTTGCCGCAAAAAGGCAGCCCGAAACTGGCCTTGCTGCGCAAGCAACTCAATGCAGCGCGCTACCTCGACAAGACGATCGCCGAGATCGGCGCCCTGCGCGTGAGCCAGACGCTCTCGCAGTAATCCCCATGGCATTCATCGAACTCACCGTCCTCAACAACGCCGCGCGACAGACGGCGATCGGCATCGACCTGGGCACGACCAATTCGCTGGGCGCAATGTGGAAGGACGGCCGGCCGATCGTGCTGCACCCCGAGGGCGAAAACGGCTACGTGCCAAGCGCGCTGCATTTCACCGAGGACGGCCGCATCATCGTCGGCCGCGAGGCGCGCGATCGCGCGTTGATCGATCCCGAGCACACGCTGTTCAGCATCAAGCGCTTCATGGGCCGCGGACTCAAGGACGTTGCAGCGGACGCGGCCAGCGTGCCCTGCAAGCTCGGCGAAAACGCGAACGGCGTGATCGAATTCGAGATGCGCGGGCGCAAGTACACGCCCCAGGAACTGTCGGCTCTGATCCTGCTCAAGGTGCACGACATGGCCTGCCGCGCGTTCGGCGGACAAGAGACGATCAACGTCGTGATCACGGTGCCGGCCTACTTCGACGACGCCCAACGCCAGGCCACGCGCGACGCCGCGCGCCTGGCGGGCCTCGAGGTGCTGCGCATCATCAACGAGCCCACCGCGGCGAGCCTGGCCTACGGACTCGACCGCAAGAAACAAGGCACCGTCGCGGTTTTCGACCTCGGCGGCGGAACCTTCGATGTTTCTCTGCTGTCGATCGAGGACGGCGTCTTCCGCGTGCTCTCGACCAACGGGGACACGCACCTTGGCGGCGACGACCTCGATCGCGTGCTCGTTCAGGCGGCGCTGGAAGATCTCGCGCGCACGATTTCGGCGAGCACGCTGCGCGACGGCGGATTTCAGCAATTGCTGCGACTCGCTGCGGAAAAGTGCAAGATCGAACTCTCGAGTTCTCCCGAAGCGGAGATGCACGTACACCTGCCCGAGACCGGGCTGCACTGGCGCCGGCGCTTCACGCGCGACGAATTCGAAGTCCTGGCCGAGCCGCTGATCGAGCGCACGATCGACGCCTGCCGCAAGGCGCTCGCGGACGCGAAGTTGGAGACATCCGCGATCGACGAAGTCGTCCTGGTCGGCGGCGCAACGCGCATCCCGATGCTGCGCCGGCGCGTCGAAGCCTTCTTCCATCGCAAGCCGCACACCGAACTCAATCCCGACGAGGTCGTGGCGCTCGGCGCCGCGGTGCAGGCGCATGTGCTCACCGGCGGCACGCGCGACATCCTCTTGATGGATGTCACGCCGCTCTCGCTGGGCCTCGAGACACTCGGCGGCGCGGTGGCGAAGATCATCCTGCGCAACTCGACGATCCCGTGTTCGGCGACCGAGGGTTTCACGACCTACGCGGACAATCAGACCGGCATCGATTTCCACGTTGTGCAGGGCGAGCGCGAACTCGCGCGCGATTGCCGCACGCTCGGCCGTTTCAAGCTGAGCGGTATCCCGCCCATGCCGGCCGGTATGGCACGCATCGCGGTGAAATTCCACATCGACGCGAACGGCATGTTGACGGTCAGCGCCAAGGAAGAATCCACCGGCGTCAGCGCGCGCATCGAGGTCACCCCGATGAACGGGCTCTCCGACGCACAGGTCGAGAGCATGCTCAAGGCTTCCTACGACAACGCCCGCGCCGACTTCGACGATTCGCGGCTTGCGAACCTGAAGGTCGAGATCGGAACGATGCTGCGCG
>JAYUOR010000613.1:0-2917 GCA_043760765.1 Planctomycetota bacterium
CTTCGTTGTGAGAACTCACAGCGTTGATGTCCTTCGTGGCGCCCGGCAGCCCCGGACCGCCGGGCGAAGTGTAGATCCCGTAGCCGTCGACGCCCGAGAGGTTGTCACCGGCAGCGGACCAGACGTAAGTGATGTTGGGATTGTTGTTCCACACATTGACGTTGTGCGTCAACGATCCGAGGTTCGAGACCATGCCGGGCGGCGTGCCGTCGACCGTGATATTGACAGAATCGATCACGTCGACCGCATTGTCCGAGCGCGCTTGAACCGAGAAGTTCTTGATTCCCTCAGAGGCCCAGTGCGTCGTCCATTTCGCCAGGCGTGTCGAGTTCACGTAGGTGTTCCCGAGCACGATGTCGCGGCCAGCGTGGGCGTTATTCAACAGGTCCGTGATGGCACCGTCCTTCAGCGTCGTCGTCGACGCCGACAGCACGTCGCCGGCCGAGGTCGAATCGAGAAACACCGCCGACGCAACGAATTCGGGATTGTGATAGCTGGCGTTGATATCGACGTCGTCGTTCGGCTGGACGTAGCTATCGGACGCCGTGAGCGTCAAAGTAGGCGTGGGCGTCGTGTCGGCGTAGATGACCTGAACCGCCAGGCCCATGTGCACGGTGTTGGTCACGCTCTGTGGCCAGATCTTGATCCGCCACGTTCCCACCGGCGGATTGTCGACGTAGCGGATCTCGCTGTTGTCGATGTTGCTCTGCTGCGCCACGTATTCGCCCGTGTTGCCGGCGATGGTGATCGGCGGCGAATCGAGATACAGGTCGAAGTCGTTCACCAACGCCTGTGACGCTCCCGCGGAAGCCGCGATTTCGTGGTAAACCATCGCCGCCACGACGCGCGTGGCACCGGTGTTGATCGGAATGTCAGCGTACACGTATCCGCCCGTGCTGAGGTTCCAGCCGTAGACGTACAGGGCCAGGTTCGAGTTCGTGAACATGGCGCGATACCCGTCCGCGCGGCCCGCACCGTAGGAATCCAGGTGCGTGCTGTTGGGCGAGGTCAGCTGCACGTTGTTCTTGGTCGTGGCCGTGGCCATCAATACGGCACTCAACGTCGCCGGGTTGTAACGGTAGAACGAGTTCTGATCGAGAAGTTCAGCCGCAAGTCCGGTGATGTGCGGCGCCGCCATGCTCGTTCCCGACTTGTTCGTGTAGCCCGTGTTCGTTCCGGCATCGACGGAAAGGATCGAGTTGCCGGGAGCACAAAGGCTCGGCTTCCAGCGGCCGTCCGCGCACGGGCCGCGGCTTGAGGAAGGCACGATCTCGCCTGGATAGAGTCCCGGCGAGAACGACCAGTTGGCGACCGAGCCGACGGTCAGCACGTTCTTGGTCGTCGCGTGCTGCGTGAGCGTGTCCGGGTTCGGCCCGTCGTTGCCGGCCGAGAAGACCTGCAGTTGGTCGTAGACGTACACGTCGTTGTCGAGCGAACGCGGATCGGCTTCCGTGCCGAACCAGCCGCCCGTTGCAATCGAACCCCACGAGTTGTTGATCACGTGCGGCCGGGTGGTGAGGTTGCCGCTACCGTCGGTGTAGGCGGCGTGCGTGTAGCCGTTCACCGTCGTTTGCGAAGCGCCACCGTCCACGCATAAATCATCGAAGATCTTGACGTTGCAGTGCCGCCCGGTTACGCCCCAGCCGAGGCCTTTGGCCGCGCCGGCGTAGCTGGCATTGCCCGCGCCGTCGCCCATGACGGTGCCGCCGACGTGACTGCCATGGCTGCACAGGTCAACCGTGACGCCGTTCACCGAACCTGACAGGTTTGCGCCGCGCCAGTAGTAGCCGTCGAGTCCGTTGTGCGAATAGTCCATGCCGGAGTCGACTTGGCCCGCGACGACCACGCTGTTCGTCCCACCGTTGTAGGAAAGGCGTGTGCGATCTGCGGCGATCATTGGCATGGATTCGTCGTGGTTCAATTCACGCGGCCCATTCGGTTCGACGAATTGGACGAAGTCGAGCGCGGCCAGCGCCTCGAGTTGCTCGGGATGAATGCGAGCACGGAAGGCACGGATCTCTTCGTGCCACGACACGACCTCAACGCCAAGTTTTTCGAGTGCGCGCTGTTGCCAGCCGTTGCTGGTCCACTCCTGCGCTTGCGGAGCGTTTCCGGCCACACTGATTCCGTCCGGGCCGCCTTCCTCGACGATTCCTACGCCTTTGGAGGTCGAGTTGGAGTTCAGGTCCGATTCGAAAACGTTGATGTACACGGACGCACCGTCAGTGCCGGGACTCGTCAGCAAGTGGGCTGCCAGGCGCGGGTGGAGCTTCTGCTGCGGCGTTTGCACACCAAGCCAACGCAGCGCGGGATAGGCGGCGATCTGGTCGATCGCGCCGGGCTTGAGCGCGATCTTCAAACAGTAGAAGGGGTGGAAGCCGATCACGCGCGCGCCGAGGCTCTCCAGTTCCTGGATGCGCTGCGGCGTGATGCGCTTCTGGAACATCGCGAACGCGTAGGTCTCCTGGGTCGGGCGGCCGTCGCCGTAGAACGATTGCGCCTGCGAGATCAACAGCGGGTCGATGCTCTCGCCGGGAGCCGGGTAGCGCTTGCCCGCGGCGAAGCCGAGGAAGAAGGGATCGCCGCTGGCCGGCGACTCGATCACGTCGCCGGCGTCGTCGGCGCGGACGCGGGCCGCGATCGGCAGCGGGATCGAGTCATCTTGGCTGCTGATCGGCACGAGCGTGGACGCTCCCAGAATCGGAGCACCGACCGGCTCTTCCGCGAGCGGGTCGGCGAGCACGATCTTCGGCGTGACGACCAGTGCGGCCGGCACGGCTTGGGGGTCGACCGCCGGTGTGCGTTCTTGTGCGCTGACCAGGGAGGCCGAGACCAGCAGCGCGAAGCCGGCTTGCAGGATGGATAGGGGGATTTCGCGGGAACAGGAGTGCATGATTTTCGGGGGGGGCATGGCCGG
>JAYUOR010000614.1:0-2915 GCA_043760765.1 Planctomycetota bacterium
CGCCGCTTGCAGTCAAGTGCACGGCGCGCACGCGGTCGATGCGTTCGCCGCGCAGGCATTGGAAAATCGCGCACAGTTCGCTGTCGACGGGCAGGATCTTCGCGCCGCTCGAGCGCGCGAGTTCCATCAACTCGTCGCCGGCCATCACCAGGGACTCCTTGTTGGCGAGCGCGAGATCCTTGCCCTGGCGCAGCACGGCCACGGAAGCCGCCAGGCCCGCGGCACCGACGACGCCATGCACTGCGGTGTGGTAGTTCGCGACGCTGCAGAGTTCGATCAGCGCGTGCGGCCCACTGAGCAGGCTCGTGCGGGCCGGCAATTCCGGCGCGAGTTTCAATGCCGCCTCGCGATCGGCGATGGCGACGAAACGGGGCGAAAATTCGCGCGCCTGGGCGGCCAGCTCTTGCCAGGAGCTTTGCGCTGCAAGGCCTTCGATAGACAGCGCCTGCGGTTTGGCTCGGACGACGTCGAGGGTCTGCTTTCCGATCGAGCCGGTCGAGCCTAGGACAATCAGGGATTTCATGCGGCCTTGTGCGTCGGCCCTGGCCGTCCGTCGCAGCGGGCCCCGTGGGGAGCGCGAGTGCACGAAGCTTGGGCGAGCAACGAGTTTGAGATCGGAGCGCTGGCGGCAGGCCCGGCCGAGGGGCACAGATGGGCGAGCGCGAGGCCGCATCGACGAAGCACGCTCTGAAGTAGGTGGGGCTTTTTCAAGGGGCTCGCGGGGCGTGGCCCCGACCGGATCCAACTGGTACTTTATGCCCTGCGCGGGGCTTGGGGAATCGCCGTTCTCCCCCGGAACTGCGCATTCAGGCCCGCTCGATGAACGACCCGCGAAGTGCCGCCAGCGCCACACACCCGGCGCGCCATTGCCCGCTGTGCGGCGCGAACTTCGTTTCGGCCGTGATCGAGGGGCGCAATCGGCCGCAATGCGAGCGCTGTCGCTACGTGCTCTATTCCAACCCGGCGGCTGCCTCCGCCGGCGTGGTGATCGACGCTGCGGGGCGAGTCCTGCTGGTGCGCCGCGCGATCGCCCCTCATCTGGGGCTCTGGGCGCTCCCGGCAGGCTACCAGGAGGTCGACGAGTCGCCCGGCATGGCCGCTGCCCGCGAAGTTCGCGAGGAGACCGGGCTGGAGGTCGAGGTTGGAGCGCTGTTCGACCTGATTTTCGTAACCGACAATCCAGCAAAGCCCGCAAACCTGGCCGTCTACCTGTGCCGCGCGCTGGGGGGCCGGCTCGCCGCCGGGGACGATGCCAGTGAAGTGCGTTTTTTCGGCCTGAACGATCTGCCTGTAGACATTGGTTTCGACAACACCAAGCGCATACTCTCGCGCCTCGAAACGAGCCCCGCGTACCGCGATCTGCTGCAGACGATGACTCAATCCAAGACCAGTTCAGCGCGTTCGATCACCTACAAGGACGCCGGCGTCGACATCGAGAACAAGTACGCGGCTGTCGATGGCGCGAGCGCTGCGATCCGCGCCAGTTTCACGCCGGGAGTCGTCGGTGACGTCGGCGGTTTCGGCGGGCTTTTCGACCTGGCGCGCGCCGGCTGCGGCCGCGGCCTGTTGGTGGCCAGTGCCGATGGCGTCGGCACCAAACTCGAAATCGCCGCGCGCGCGAAAATCTATGACACGGTCGGCCGCGACCTCGTGCAGCACTGCATCAACGACATCCTCGTTCAGGGCGCGCGACCGTTGTTCTTCATGGACTACGTCGGCATCGGCTTGCTCGAGCCGACCATGACCGCCGAGTTGATCCGCGGCTGCGCGAACGGCTGTCGCGAGAACGGACTGGCCTTGCTCGGCGGAGAAACAGCGGAGATGCCGGGCCTCTATCGCCCCGGCGATTTCGACCTCGTGGGTTTCATCGTCGGTGTGGTCGAGCCGGACAAACTGCTCGACGGCAAGCGTGTGAAACCCGGACAGATCCTGGTTGCGCTGGCGTCGGCGGGGCTGCACACCAATGGTTATTCGCTGGCGCGCAAGATCGCCTTCGACGCGCTCGGGCACGGACTCTCCGATCGGCCGGAGGCGCTCGAAGGCCGTTCGGTGGGGGAGGCGTTGCTCGCCGAGCACCGCTCCTATCTGAAGCTGCTCTGGCCGCTGCTCGAGGAACGCCGCATCGCCGCGATGGCGCACATTACCGGTGGCGGATTGGTCGACAACCTGCCGCGCGTGCTCAACGGCACGGACGCAGTGATCGATCGCACGACCTGGCCGCTGCCCGCTGTTTTCCGCTGGCTCTGCGACGGCGGCAACGTCGATGCCGAGGAGCGCTACCAGGTATTCAATATGGGGGTCGGCATGGTCCTGATTCTCGACCCGGCGGAAGTCGGGCCCGTGCGCACGCAACTGCTGGCCCACGGCGAGGCGAGTTGGGTGATCGGACGGACCGAGGCCGGCTCCGGCGTCGTGCGCTGGTCGCGCTGAGGCCCACTTCGGGCGCGATTCGGACCGATGTCTCCCTGGGGCAGCAGGCAACGCTGGATCTGGGGCGCTGCTGCGGCGATGATCCTCGGGCCCCCCAACCCCTGAAACTCTGGGCGCCTCGCGCGCTACGTCTGACATGCTTCACAAAGCCGCCTGGGCCGCGTTCGTCACCGCCACGCTCGCCGTTGTTGCCCTTTGCTCGTCGCAGGCTGCGCCGAAGAACGAGATGTCGGCCCGCGACCAGAAGGAACTGGGCACCTTGATCGGCAAGGCGCTCGATCCGACGAAGCAGGACCTGAAGGACAAGGAGAAGTCCGTCGCGGAGCTACGAAAGTTCCTGGAGAAGGCCGGCAAGACGCGCAATGCCAAGGATCCGCTGCAGGGCGGACTGGCGTTGACCGGCGATCTTTCGAAGGCGCTGCACCTCTCGGCCAACTACCGCATGGAAGGCCTGAAGCCTGGCGAAGTGAAGGCCACGACTCTGG
>JAYUOR010000615.1:0-2910 GCA_043760765.1 Planctomycetota bacterium
GCTGGAAATTCGCCAGCTCGAGGCAACGCTGTACCTTCGCGAGAAGGGATCTCGCTTCCGAAGCGCCACTATCCTGGCACTCGCGGAACAATCGCACTGAGATTGAAGGCCGTGCAAGCATGCACAACCCACGGATCCGCTGCCGGCACCACGGCACGCCTCGTCCCCGACGTCTATGGAGACTTCACACCTTGTGCAGCCGCTGCGGCGGACTGCGCGACCCCGTCGCTGGATCCGCACCGCGGCGGACATAGGGGACCGCCGCCGTTCGAGACAATGAATCGGTGGATCGCGCACTTCCTGGACGGCGTCGACAAGAGCTCGCAGCAGCCGATGGCGTCGCGGATGTCGAAGTCGAGCCTGGCACGGTACCCTCGCTCGACATCTGCTCGCAGCGGGCGATCGCGCTCAGATGTCGAAGTCGAGCCCGGTACCGCGCTCATTTCCAATCGATGCGCGACGCAACGCCTTCGATTGCGGCGCACAGTTCCCAGAACTCCTGCGGCCCTTGGTCACCGTAATCCTCGACCACGATCGGCTGTTCGCTGCCGACACGCCAGATCTTGAGGGTCACCGTACTCGCGTCGAAGCCACCCCAGGCGTAGCGCGGCTGCAGCGATTCGAAGCCGACGCGTTCGATCATCCAGCACAGACTGCCGAAATCGAATATCGAAACCTGTCCTGTCGTTGTTGGTGTGCCGCGCCGCGTGGCCGTGCCGAAGCGTTCGAGGACCAGCGTCGGGACGAGCGTGCCCATCGGCTGGTCCTCTGAGCGCTCAATGCGTTCAAAGGGCAATCTGGCGCGGATCTTCTCGAGATCCGGGTGGTCCTCTCCTCGCAGATATCGATAGCGCTCGGGGATTGGATCGTAATCGCGTGAACAACTTGCGACGAGCGATCCAAGCAGGAGTACAAGAGCAAGCCGCGTGTTGACCGAACGTGCGTTGCGCATGCCATGATCCAGCATAGCAGTGCAGGACCCGCTCTCTCCCGATTCGCCGCCCACAGGATCCGCCATGCCACCCCGCTCCCGACTCTCGGCAAAAACTCCTGCTCTGAGCCTTCGAAGGGTCCAGCGGATGCCTGCCGTCGACAATCGCGGGCACGATTCAAAGACCGTGATCGCTTCGAATCCGACGCTGCAACGCATCTACGCCACGGTGGATTCGATTCCGCGCGGTTGTGTCGCGACCTACGGTCAAGTCGCACGAGAAGCGCTCTTGCCGGGACGTGCGCGATTGGTCGGCCGCGCGCTGCGCGAATTGCCCAAGGGCTCGCTGCTCGCCTGGCATCGCGTGATCAATGCCTCGGGCAAACTCAGCACAAGCGGTGCCTCTGCCGTCGAGCAAGCCCGGCGCCTGAAACGCGAAGGTGTGCGCATCGATCCGCGCGGACGCATTTCGCTGATCGAATTCGGGTACTGAGTCAGGAGACTTCGTCCACAGTGCGGCGTCCCCCCCCCGCTCCGCCCAACGATCCCGCCTCGCTCTCGCGCGAATTCTCAGGGCAAGCTCGTCAGCTTCGCTCCTGGTGGAGCGGGGACCGAGCCAGGTGGCGCGTCAGCGGCTCGGCTCGACAAGCTGAGCGAGATGGCGCTGCTGCGCGGCGTTCGCATCGGGGCGCGGTTCGAGCTTCCACGCGCGCTGAGGATCCTGCGAACCCGGCTCCAGAAAGTGCAGGCCGAACCACGTGAGCGCTTCTGCGTAGTCGAGTTCCTCGGTGGTCTCGATCAACTGGTGGAAGAAGCCCGCGAGGTCCGCGCCCGCGATCTCGGAGGCCGCGGCCACGAACTGTTCCGGCGTGAAGCCGCGCGCGCCGCTGTAACGCGAATACGCCAGTCGCATGACGTCGTCGAGGCTCTTGCGCTCCTGCGTCAGGCGCCGGATGCGCGCGTCGAGCAGCAAGCCGACGACCGGCCCCTTCTCGTAGTAGCTGATCGTCGTCGCTGGATCGCCGCCAATACCCGAACTCGAACTCTTACCCGCCGTGAGCGAGGCCTCGGCCAGCGACTGCACGCGCCGGCCGGGAGTGGTCTGCACGGAGCGTATGTTGCCCGAGAGGCCGTCGAGGTGTTCGGCAAGTGAGCCGACGCCTGAGCGCACGACCGCGAGATCGCCGTAGTAGGTGGTCAGGCCCTCGGAGATCCACAGGCTTGGCGTGCAGGGCAATCTTTCATAGTCGAAGGGCCCGAGCTCGATCGGTCGCAGGCGCTTGACGTTGAAGGCGTGAAAATACTCGTGGCTGACGTACTTCCACCAGTCGAGCGAGGGCAGCGGCTCCTTCGGCGCGGACCGCGAGGAAAGCAGCGTCGAGTTCAGGTGCTCGAGACCGCCGGCGCTGCCGCTCATGGCGTTCAAGAAAACGTAGCGGCGGAAGGGCAGCTCGCCCTGAAAGCGCCGGTGTTCCTCGACGATACGCTTGAGCCTCGCGGCGGCGGCCGCTCCGTCCCAGGCGCCGAGCTCGCCGAAATCCACCAGCACGTGCTTCGCGCCGCCAACCTCGAACTCGTGCAGACTGAGCGTTCCGGCGACGACCGGCGAGTCGAGCAGCACGTCGTAGTCGGGGGCACGGTAGTGGTTCGGTTCGCCGTCCGGCGCCGGGTCAAGCGAGCTGATCGACTGCTTCCAAGCAGCGGGCATCTCGAGCTTGAGTTCGTACGCACAACCGGCGTGCTCGACGGGCGTGATGAAAGTCGAGGGGCCGTTGATCACGGCGCCGTCGCTGCCGATCCAACTGCCGACCACGAAGCCACTCTGGCACAGAAGCTCGTAGTCGAGCACGACCGTGTCCGCGCCCTGAGCCGCAACGACCCAGTGGTTCGGCTGCGGATGCTGGACATCGAGCGCCGCGCCCGCCGGCGTATGCGCGGACATCGCCTTGACATCGCGCGCGTAGTCGCCGAGCGCGTAG
>JAYUOR010000616.1:0-2906 GCA_043760765.1 Planctomycetota bacterium
GAAACGCCCTGATCTGAATTCACGTTTGCCAGGCCTGCGCGCGCGGCGACGTCCTCGAAGTGTCCGTTGCCGAGATTCTTGTACAGCGCGTTGGGCGCGCCGAACGCGCTGGTTGTCGCATAGAAATCGACGAAACCATCGCCGTCGAAATCCGTGCAGGAAACCGCCGCGCCGACGCCGGCCACGTGCGGTTCGATGTGCGCGATGCGCGGATCCACGCGGAAGGGCTGGTGCGTGAACACGATGCCCGACTCGCGCGCGACTTCGCGCATCGTGAACGGAGCTTGCGCGCCGTGGGTATCCTGCGGCGCGTTGATCGCGGGCGTGCGGCCGTCGAGCCAGCGCGCGCCGCCGATCAGGGCCGCGAACACGGCGAAAGCGAAGACCCGGCGGGCGGAGGAAGGCAACATGGATGTCGCGGCGGCGATCCTCCAGGGTAATCTCTGCGCGCCGTGACAGGGAAGACGTTGTTCCATGGGCGCTGACACCACGAAAAAAACTCTCGATCGCGCCCTCTCGCGAGCAGGAGTCTGCTCGCGAAACGATGCGCGGGCGTGGATCGCGGCCGGTCGGGTGAAGCTCAACGGGGCGTTGGCCTTCGATCCCGAACAGTGGGTCGACGTCGGCCGCGACAAACTGACGGTCGACGGCCGCCGGATCGACGCAAAGGCGCGCGTCTACCTGGCGCTGAACAAGCCCAAGGGCGTGCTGACCAGCCACGGCGATCCGAGCGGACGGCGCACGGTCTACGACCTGCTCGGCGATCTCGAGCAGTGGGTCGTGCCGGTAGGCAGACTCGACCGCGACACGAGCGGGCTCCTGCTCTTGACGAACGACACGGATTGGGCGGAACACATCGCGAGCCCCAAACGTCACGTAGCGAAGACCTATCGCGCGCAAGTGGCGCCGCGCCTGGACGAGGACGCACTCGAGCGGCTGCGAGCTGGCGTGGAGCTCGACGACGGACCAACGCGGCCCGCCAAGGCCGTACGTGTGCGCGACGCGGGTGCGACGACGATTGTCGAGCTGACGATCAGCGAGGGCCGCAATCGCCAGGTGCGGCGCATGCTGCGCGAGGTCGGGGGCAGAGTGCGCGAACTCAAGCGCATCTCGATCGGTGCGCTGGAGCTTGGCGATCTCGCCAGCGGCAAGTGGCGACGCTTGACGGCCGACGAGGTTCGGCAGTTCCAGCGCGGAGCCCAAGGCCGGCGCTGAGAGTCCCCTCGATCGGTCCGTAAGCGGGCGTGCGTTTGCCGTTTTCGAGTTCATTGTCGTCCGAGCTGCCACGTTTCCAGCCTTCGGCAGCGGCTTCAAATGTCTGAGCGGCGGCGGTCGTCGCATCCGACCTTGCGGAGTCGCGTCCGCTGGGGTTGCTCAAACGACGGTTGATCTTCCGCTCGCGCAGATCACCATTGCCAAGGACAGGCAGAGGAACGCGCCGCCGTCGAGACGCGCATTCAGGATCTCGTTCAATTTGCCACGGGCCAGCGCGTGGAGGTCCTGGTGACCTGTCCCGCGCAGAAGATGCAACTCAAGGAAGCCCAAACGCACGTACGCTGGCCCGGCATCGACGGCCTGCACCCGCTGTCGAAGTACGCCGACCGCGTTCTTCGCCTCGCCGATCTCGAGCAGAGCTACCGCGATCTGTGGAAGTTCTACGTCTTCGCCGACGCCGACGATCCGCGCCTCTTGGCCAAGATCGCCGAGATCGCGGAGGGCGAGTTTCCCGGCGCCAAGAGCGTCTATCGCCCGCTGCGCTCCGGCTGAATCGCGGCCGAGCTTCCCATCGCGTACTCTGGGTTCACCTATGCCCGATCCGAGCTTGCCCCTCGACCCGCGCGCGGCGGAGTTGTTTCGCGAGTACCTCGCGCGGGTTGAAGCGGGCGAGCCCGCTGACTTCGAGGCGATCTGTCGCGCGAACCCGACCTTGGAGCGCGACCTGCGCGACCTCAAGCGCGCTGTCGAGATCGTGAATCGCCTTCGGCCGTTTGCAGTAGACGATCGCCCGCTGTCGCAGCGTTTGCAGTCGACGTTGGGTCCTGACGCCGCCGCGAGCTTCTCGCTCGACGACGAGCCACGTCCTGATTCAGGTGCGTCGAGCAAACTCTTCGACAAGCTGCGCGGCAGTGGAACGCGTGGCACGCGCTACAAACTGCTCGGCGAAGTCGCGCGCGGCGGGATGGGCGTGATCTTGAAGATCTGGGACGACGAGCTGCGTCGCACGCTCGCGATGAAGGTCGTGCTCGGTCGCGGCAATGAAGCGAGCGGGGAGACGCCGGTCGTCGATCCAAAGACGCTCGTGCGATTCCTCGAAGAAGCGCAGGTCACCGGCCAACTCGATCACCCAGGCATCGTGCCGGTACATGAACTCGGCCTCGGCGCAGACGGCCGCGTGTACTTCACGATGCGGCTGGTGAAGGGCGAGGATCTGCGCCGTATCTTCGAGAAAGTCAGCACCGGCGAAGACGGCTGGAATCAAGTCCGGGCGCTCGGCGTGATGCTCAAGGTGTGCGAAGCGATGAGTTACGCGCACTCGAAGAAGGTCGTGCACCGCGACTTGAAGCCGGCGAACGTGATGGTCGGCAAGTTCGGCGAGGTCTACGTGATGGACTGGGGGCTTGCGCGCGTGCTCGGTCGCGAGGACAAGCACGACTTGCGCATCCAGCCGCAGCCCTCGACGCAGAGTATCGTGAAGACCGAGCGCCGCGAGAAGCGCGATGAAACGCCGGATTCGCCGCTGGTGACGATGGACGGCGACGTTGTCGGCACGCCGAGTTTCATGCCGCCCGAGCAGGCCAAAGGGCAGCTCGACCAGCTCGGTCCGCACTCCGACGTGTACGCGCTCGGTGGGATGCTCTACCAGCTGCTCACAGGAGTCATGCCCTACGTGCCCGCGGGCGCGCGAA
>JAYUOR010000617.1:0-2899 GCA_043760765.1 Planctomycetota bacterium
CGCACAACAATCTCGGTGTCGCGCTGCGCTTGCAGGGCAAGTCTGCACAAGCGCGCGTCTGCTTCGAGGAAGCGATCTTCCTGCGGCCGAGCTATGCACGCGCCCATGGTCATCTCGCAAACCTGCTTGTTCAACAGAACGAGATCGCGCTCGCGGAACAGCACTTCCGCGAGGCGATCCGTTACGACGCGCACTACGCCGATCCGCGCGCCAATCTCGCGGCGCTGTTGAGCGGCCGCGGTGATGTCGCAGCCGCGCTGCCCTTGTTTCGCGCGGCGTTGGCGATCGAACCGGACAATCGCGGCGCGCTGAACAATCTGGCTTGGACCCTGGCCACGACTTCGCGGCCCAGCCTGCGCGCGCAGGAAGAAGCGCTCGCACTCGCACTACGTTTCGACCGGCTCACCGAACATCGCGTTGCACAAGCGCTCGACACGCTGGCTGCGGCGCAAGCGGCCAACGGCCAGTTCGAGGCCGCCGAGCGCACTTCCGGGGAAGCGATCGAAGCTGCCCGCGCGAAAGACGATCAAACTCTCGCGTCGCAGATCGAAGCCCATCGCGCGTCCTACCGCGTGGGCCGCGCGCTAGAACTGCCGTGAATCGAGCGCGGCCGCCCGCAAGCTGTGCGAGCGGCCGCGTGAGCAGTGACCGGCCCGAACGTGCTCAGGGCACGAACGCGATCGTCAACCCATTCGTCGTCTCGGTTGCGCCCGGCGTGGTGCGGAACCAGGCTTGGAAGTGCTGAATCGAACCCGCGCCGATCGGGCCGCTCGCGGGCACCGTGTTGTAGTCGACGGCAAAAGCCAGCGTGGTCCCGGCTCCAGAGTTGACACCGGGCAAGCGCTTGATCCCGGCACCTCCTCCGACGCACAGGCGTCCCGTACTGCCGGCGAAAGGAACGTTCTGCTTCGCGAGCGAGTACATGAACAGCCCGGGCTTGCCGACACCGATGTTGTTGGCGTGCAGCACCAAGTTGTTGGCC
Organism: Planctomycetota bacterium; assembly: GCA_043760765.1. Taxonomy (GTDB): domain Bacteria; phylum Planctomycetota; class UBA1135; order UBA1135; genus JADJQU01. The sequence goes on from JAYUOR010000617.1 coordinate 983, forward strand.
GCGATACTTGCAGAGCCGGTGCCGGAGATGACCGACATCAACGGTCCGGGAATACAGAAGTTGTTGCCGACCGCGCTGCAAGCACCGGCGCCCAGACACACGCCGCTCGGCGCGGCCAAAGCCGCGACGAGCCCCGGATGCGTCGACGCCGTGCCCGAGTTCTGACCGCTACCGTTGGTCTGGCAGCCGCCATGCGTGTGGATTCCGATCGCGTCGCCGTTCTGCCCGTGGGCGATGGGCGAACCCGAGTTGCCGCCTTCGGTGTCGGTCTGATACTGCACGGTCGTTCCGTTGAGCGTGACCCACGGCCCCATGTGCGTCTGCTGCACTTGATTGGATGTGCCCGAGTCGACTCCGTAGCCGGTGATGCGAATCGATTCAGAGGCGTTGAACGCGGGCGGGTTGGCGAGGTGGAAGCGAACCAATTGCTTGCCAAAAGGCGTCAGGCCCGTATTCGTGTTGGGGAAGCAGCCGAAGTAGCTCCAATCGTTGCCGACGCCCTGGCCGCCGTTGGTCTGCTTCGACGAAACGTCGACCGCGTACTGCTCCGAGGCCGGCGGGTGGATAAGGGTTCCGCCGGCGGTTGACAGCGGCACGTTGAATTCGGCGGTCTGCAGGCTCGGGGTGCCGCAGTGTCCCGCGGTCAGCATGCACGAACGGCAATCGTCGATCATCCAGCCCGTGCAGCCGATCGGCAGCAGACGACAGGCGCGACCGTCGAAGGAGAGCGTGCGATCATCGGTCGGTCCGCACTGCGAATCGGTACCGCCGGGGATACCTGCGATCACACTCTTCATCACGATGCGATTGCGGCCGGTGTGCGGCTTGGCGATGACTTCGACGAGCACCTGGTCGCCGTTCAAGTAGCAGCTCGTGTTGCGCCATTGCGCGACGCCGTCGGCATTCATCAATTGCGCATCGGCGTCGTAGAGCGAAGTGATTCGTAGGATCGAGCCCGAACCCGTGTCGGGGTCGCCGGACAGCTCGACGCTGTTGAATTGCAGCCGCAGCCAGGACGCGCCCAAAGACTGTACGGGGAACGCGATCACGACTTGATCCAGGTCGGTGACGTTGGATGCGTATCCGGAGTCGTAGACGACGGGCACGTCCCTCGAGATCAGCGGATCCTGCGCGAAGACGCTCGAGCCGGCGGCCGCGAAGGACACGAGGCCAATCAAGAATGCGCCGGCGCGCTGAATGGAACTTTGGAGAACAAGGTTGGTTCGCATGGGGGTTTGCCGTTCGAGGAGGCTCGGCAGGGGGACGGAGGTCGGATCGCGCACTCACCGAGACTACACGAGCCCGCTGAACCTCGCTATCGGCGCCGCAAACGACCCAAGTGGGTGAGGCCCGATTCAACCTCCCGGCGCTGTTTGCGCTCCGACTCCCCTCGGCGTGACTTCTCGATGGCGGCGTCGTCGAGCGGCAGACACGCACGCCGCGTCGAAGCGTCGCGCACGTGCACCTTGCACTCGGTCGTGAATTGCGGGTGAGCGGAAATTGTCGCGGCTTGGAGTGAAGTCTTGGGAAAGAATGGTTCGGAGTGGATCCTGACCCCGTACTACCATCGGCGGAACTACCTGGACCTGTCGATTCCGGCTGCGCATGTTCCGATCCAGAGTGCGTGGAAAGAGCACGAGCGAACCGCAACTCCGTGCAGAACGAATGCGACGGCTTGGCCGACGGCAGGCGCTGCCTTCCGCGATCAGGCGCCAACGAGCGGCAAACCAATCATGATCCACACGTCAGTCTTGCTCACCGTTTTCGGCGCACTCGCGAGCCTTTCATTTTTCGCCGGAACCGAACTCACTCCCGATTCGAGCGCGCAGCTCGTCGGCGTAACTCAACCAGTTTGCATGAATGCAGCGCTGCTTCCTGCCCCCGCTGCGGTGGTCGCCGGACAAACGCTTGTGCACC
>JAYUOR010000618.1:0-7448 GCA_043760765.1 Planctomycetota bacterium
CCTGACTCCGTACTGAAGGACTTTCCGGGTCGCGCGCGAAAATCGTGAAAACAGGTCTCGATTCCGAGAGGTTTTCTCCAGATGCGCTATCCCCGCGGCCCGATAGGAGCCCTGTTCGAGTTCAAGTTCGAAACCCCGCCTCGGTGGGGACCTCGAGCTTGAGACCCGGGCCTCCCCGCTGCGGCACTCGTTCGAGTGCCCAGGACGGTGAGTCAGAGGCCGCGAGCGCGAGGTCTTGTGGACCCCGGCACGCGACTCTCCCCAAGAGTGCAACACAACTACTAGGAAGCAGATCCCATGGGTCTTCGAGTCAACACCAACATCGCGTCGATGACGGCGCAGCGCAACCTGAACGCGGTTTCCACACGTCTGTCGGGAAACTTCGCTCGCCTGTCCAGCGGTCTTCGCATCGCGTCCGCTTCGGACGACGCCGCCGGTCTCGGTATCTCCGAGCGCATGCGCTCCCAGATCCGTTCCTTCGCCGTTGCCGGACGCAACGCGCAGGACGGCGTCTCTCTGGCGCAAACCGCTGAAGGTGCCCTTCAGGAAACCAGCAACAACCTGAGCCGCATGCGCGAGCTCGCGGTTCAAGCTGCCAACGGCACGCTGAACGCGACCGACCGCGCGACGCTGGACAATGAGTTCCAGGAACTGAGCGGCGAAATCGACCGGATCGCGACGCAGACGACCTTCAACGGCGTTGCGCTGCTCGACGGCACGAACGCCTCGCTCGACATCCAAGTCGGCGTCAACGCCTCCGAGACGATCACGGTCGCCCTGGCGGATTCGACGGCCGCGACGCTGGCGGTCGCCGCCCTCGACGTGACCTCGATTGCCAACGCGGGCACGGCAATCGCCGCGCTCGACACGGCAATCGACACGGTCTCCACCAGCCGCGGAACGCTGGGCGCCTCCCAGAACCGCATGACGAGCGCGATTGCTTCGATCGCGACCGCCAAGGAAAACCTGGCCGCCGCCGAAAGCCGCATCCGTGACGTCGACGTCGCCCAGGAGACTGCCGACCTGACGCGCAACTCGATCCTGCAACAAGCCGCCGTCTCGGTCTTGAGCCAGGCGAACGTCCAGCCGCAGCTCGCTCTGCGCCTGCTGCAGTAGTCTCTTCGCGACGACTCCGTCGCGTAGAACCCAGACGGGGGCCCGGTTTACCGGGCCCCCGTCCTTCTTTTCCACACGCTCCTTCGTGCTTCCGTCGCGTCATCCTGCGCTTCTCATTTCGCAGGCGCGGCTCCATCGCGGCCGATCGGAATCCGATAAGAAGGCCCGGGCAATCGAGCCGCCCTTCGAGAAATGAAGAACAATTCGAGCACTACGGTTGACGATGCCGTCCTGATCGGCGGCATCCTCAAACACGTTTCCGGCGACCTCGGTCTGCTCCTGGGCCGCGAACTGTGCCTTGAAGCACCTCGCATCGAACGCGCCCACACGCGCGCAGCAGGCGCCGACCAAGTCCACATTTCGTTCCGATTGGGCTTCGTGGCCGAGGACGGAAACAAAAAAGCCGGCGCGTTGCTCGTGCCGCTCCCGGATGCGATGACCATGGCCTGTCTGTTGATGATGATCCCCGAGGACAAGCTGGCGACACGGCGTCTAGAGCCGGCTCCCGACAGCACGCTCAAGGACGGCATGATCGAGATCGGCAATCTTGTCGGCGGCGCCATCAAGAGCGCGTTGGTGGAAGTTGGGCTGTCGAACTGGTCGGCAAATTCCGAAGGCTGTCAGGGCCTGCGCGCCGACACGCGTCCCGCCTTTCCCTACGAGGAGGGCAGAGAACTCATCGTGGCACGTGTCCGCGGCAGGATTGAACCCTTCCCCGCGTTCGAACTGGTCCTGATGATTCCCATGTTCGCCTGAGCGCTCGTCGATGGGCGGTCAGGATTCTTGCGGACGCGCTTCGGCTGGTGATGCGAAGCCTGAAATGGTTTCGCGGTCGCATGAAATGTTTTCAGGGCGAGCCTTCGAAGCGCAGTCCGCGGACGAGCGGGAATTGGGCTCACGCTGTGGCCGTCTTGCACCGATAACCCGCGGGGGGCCTTGACCAAGGCCCGCACAGGAGCAGCAACATGCCGGGAATCACTATTGGCGGACTGGGCAGCGGCCTGGACACGCGCGGAATCATCGACGCACTCGTGCGGGTCGAAAGCCTGCCCATCGATGCGCTGAATGCGAAGAAGGCCAACGAGAAGAAAAAGCTCAGCCTCTACTCGACCCTGAAGGGGCTCGTCGACGGACTGCGCGAAAAAGCCAAGGCGTTGTCGACTACCGCGGAGTTTCTGGCCTTCACGGTCACCGCCAGCGACGCCACCACGGCCAGCTTCAAGGCCAGCGGCAGCGCGGTCGCCGGCTCGCACACGATCACGGTCAACCAACTCGCCAGCAGCGATCGCTGGGCCTTCAACGGCGTGCTCGATCCGACGACCAATCTCGGCACGGCGGATGGCCAGGGGGTCAGCTTCAGCTATGACGGCGTGGCCTACAGTGCGACCGTGAACCAAGCCACTTCGAGCCTGAACGACGTCGCCGCGGCGATCAACACGGCGGCGGCAGGAAAAGTCACGGCTTCGGTCGTCAACACCGGCACCGCGACAAGCCCGTCGTACCAGATGGTGCTGAGCGGCCAGAGCACCGGCGAAGATCTGCGCATCACTGGTATCAGCTCTTCGATCGCCGCATTGACGATCGATGCGACCGGTCCGACCGCGGGTGGCGTGGCGCAGAGCGTGAACAACCTGACCGTTGGCAACAACGCGATCGCCGTTATCGACGGCCTGACTGTCCAGCGTTCCGACAACGATTTCAGCGACGTGCTGGCCGGCGTCTCGATCAGCACCCTGACTGCCGATCCCGCGAAGACAACCAGCTTCACGGTCGATCCGAACAAGGATGCGATCAAGGGCAAGCTCAAGGATTTCGTCGAGGCCTTCAACAAGGTGATGACGTTCATCCACGACCAGAACAAGTTCAGCGAAGACGGCGGCGCCGGCGGTCCCTTGTTCGGCGACAACTCGCTGCGCACGATCGAGAGCACCATCCGCCGGGAACTCTTCGGCACCTCGACGACACAGATCGGCAACGACACGGCGGGCTTTGGCACGCTGAAGCTGCTCGGTATCGACCTGCAGAAGGACGGCACGCTGCTCCTGAACGAATCGAAGGTCGACGCGAAGCTCGACGCGGACTTAACCAAGTTCGCCGACCTTTTCGTCGACACCGACGGCTTCGACAACGGCGGCGCCGCGGTCGGCACACCGGGGTACTACATCGACACCACCGTGGATTCAGGGCTTGCCGACAAGCTGATGCGCTCGATCGACCGAGTCGTGCGCGGATACACCGACGCGACCGGCGCCACCAGCAAAGGCATGTTCGAAGCCCGGACCGACGCGATCAACGGACGGATCAAACTGTACGACCGTCAGATCGAAGACCGTCAGTTCCGTCTCGATCGTTTTCAGGCCCAGCTCGAAGCGCGCTTTGCCGCGCTCGAGTCCACGATGGCACGCCTGCAGTCACAACAACAATACCTGACCGCAGTCAGCGCCTGAGCCGCGCTCGAAAACTCCAACCATGAGTTCAAACTCCTCGCTCCAATCCTCCGCGGCGAGAGCCGCCGGCGTCTACGCGCAATCCAGCGTCGAGAACGCTCCGCCGGTCAAGATCGTGCGCCTGCTCTATCAGGGAGCGATTCGTTTCCTCGACACTGCAGCGGCCTGCGACCCGGCCCAGCCGAATTCGAAATTCACTTACTGGCTCGGGCGTGTCGAGGACATCGTCGTCGAGTTGCGATTGGGTGTTCAGTCCGAGCACGCGCCCAAGATCGCCGAGGACCTGACCGAACTCTATCTGTTCATCGAGACTTCGATCAGCCGCGCGCGTCATGAGCGCGACCTAAAGCATCTGCCAGGCGCACGCTCCGTGCTCGCTAAGTTGCTCGAGGCCTGGACTGCGATCGAAACCGGCAAGCCCTGAGCCGCTTCCATGGACCAGGCGCGCACCGAACTTGCGGATTACGGCCGTGATCTCGCCGCGCTCTTGACTGCGCTCGAAACCGATCTGGATCCCGAGCAGTTGCTTGCGCTTGCGGAGCGCGCCACGGCGTCCTTCGACGGTGCCGCCCGCAGCCTGTCCAATGCGTCCGCGGTCGAGCGCGCCGTGCAGGCCGGCCAACTCGCACAGCTGCGGCGCTTTGCCGCGCTGGCTCAGGACGCCGCGCAACGTTGCCACGCACAGACCGGCGAGCGTCTGGTTGAGCTCGCCCGCGCTCGCGAGGTCCTGTCCGCTCTCGATCAGCGCAGCACCGGCGACTCCTGCGACATCGCCGGCTGATCAGCGCACCGTCAACTCGACGGTCAGCGGCGTTCCGCGCGTGGTCTGGATCAGGCGCTTGGCCGTCGGGTCGCCGACGTACCAGCCGAATGCGCTGACCAGCACAGGTCCGCTCGGCGCAAGGATGTGCGCGACGCCGTCGTAGTCGGTGGTCGTTTCGTAGTACTGAGCACGCTTGGCGAATTCCTCGAGATCCAGCGGCGGCGGCTCTGGATTCTGCCAGCACTGCGCGATGGCGCGGATGCGCGCGGCAGGGCGGCCGTTGGCATCGACGACGTGCACTTCGATCGCGGCGCAGGGCAGCGCTCGCAGCACGAGGCTTTGTGTCGCCGGCAAACTGACGAGTTGCGGCGGCACGATCGCGTCCTGCAAGTCGGCTTTCAGCAGGTGTTCACCCGCGTATAGGTAGCGCAGTGTCGTCTGCCCGTCGGCGCCGATGCGCAGACGCGACGGGAGCAAGTTGTCGCTGTTCACTTCCAGTGTGCCGGCGGCCGGCTGACCGTCGGCATCGAGCAGAGTCACCAGCAGCGAATGCTCGCCCAATCGCAAATCGCGGACGCCCGCTGCCCCCTCGCTCGAGGCTGGAAATTCCAGGCGCCACTGCAATCCGCCGACGTCGACGAAGGCGTAAGGCATGTAGTTCGATCCGTCACGCGCTTCGAACATCTGAAATGTGAACGCGCCATCGGCCGCGGTCTGCATGCGCCGTCCGCTGACCGTGACCGTTCCGAGGACGGGTTGACCGTGACCGTCGACCAGTCGTCCATCGACGTGCACCGAACCCGCGTTGCACAAGTCGATCCAGGTCGTGCGGCCGGCGTCGACGTGCACATCGGCGAGGTGGATCGGCTGCAAACTCGAGTCGGAGGGAAAAGACCCAAGCTCATAGTCGCCGGCCGCCAGCCCTGGAAACGTGAACAGACCATCGTCGGGAAGAATGGCGAGCACGGCAGGCTTCGACGCTCCCGCGAGCGTGGCGCCGAGGTAGGTGATGTCCGGGGCGTTGCCTTGGATCACGCCGGCGGCGGCGAGTCGATGCTCGAGGCGAGTCGGATGATCCAGCTCGACCGCGATATCCAAGCGCTGTTCGTAGCTGAAGCCGGGCGCGAACACGTCCACGCGATAGTTGCCCGGCGTGAGACCGACGATGCGATAGCGGCCTCGTTCGTCGCTGCGTCCCTCGACGTGGGCGGTCGGATCCAGCTGGCTCAGCGACTCGGCGCTGTCCAGCCTCCAGACATGCGCACCGAAGATGGCGAAACTGTCGGTCAAGTTCGGAGCGCGCGGCACGAGCACAGCTTCGACTCGCGCTCCCGCGATCGGCCTGCCTTCCTTTGTGAGCACGTTTCCCGCAAGCTCGGCGCCCTCGCTCACGGCCAGGCTGAGCGGCAGGGCGTCGGCGCCCAGCGTGACCGTCAACGGAACGACCGAGTTGGGCGCGTCCGCCTTCGGCTCCAGCATGAGGCGCAATCCGTTCGGCGCTTCAAGTGCGAGCACGAACACACCCACCGGCAGATCCGTGAAGCGAAAGGCAGCGTCGATCACCGGTGCAACGAACGCTCGCCCAAAAGTCGGGTAGTAGGCCTGCTCCGGCAGAAGGATCTGCAGCGCGCGCATTTTCGATCCGGCGATGCGCTCCCGCGCGACACCCGTCAGCCTGCCCTCGATGCCTGCGCTGGCTTCGACGATCACCTGCACTCGACCGTCCGAGTAGCCCCTGGCTTCGGTGTTCACGAGTGTCGAACCCTTGAGGCCGTCCGCCGTGCTCGCGTCGACGATCAGGGGACACTGCGGGACCTTCGCGATGACCGCGCGTCCTTGTTCGTCGCACACGGCCGTGAAATCGGCGACGTGATTTTCGTCGAGGATGTTGCGCGCCGGTGAAACCACGTGGATCGAAACCTGCGCGCCCGCGGCTGGGAGCTTGGCGCGGTCCATCACGACCACCATCAAGTTCTCTGGTATCGGCGGCGCGGCGAGCCGCAGCACAATCGGCGCAACGTCATCGACGACCGCGGCGATCTGGGCTCGCGCCGAGAGACCGTTCAGCCCTGTCGCAGTCACTTCGTAGGGGCCGACGGGAACGCGTGCGAAATGAAAACGGCCGTCACGATCGGCCGTCACGGTTCCCGGCGCTTTTCGATCATCGGCGATCTCGAGCCAGGGGTGGAAGGCGCCCCGCGACGGTTCCAGTTCCACGCGCGCGTCGGCTTGCGGCCGCTCCTGTCCATCGACAACGATGCCGTCGACCGCGGCGAGTTCGCGCTGGGCCGGATAGACGAGCAGGCGCATGGCAGCATCGGGCGCCGCGCTGGGAGCCGGCGTGTCGACCGCCGTGCGGACTTCCCGCGGCAATTCGAGCCCTCGGGACGGCGGCGCCGAGCGCGTAGGCAGCAGCGGCGGGTTCGACTCGAGCGCAGGCGGCTCGAGCCACTGACTGTCCGTCCAGATCCAGATCCCCGCGGCCAGCGCGAACAGGACCAGAAGCACGGTCATCGTCTTGGAGAGACTGCGCGTCATGGCCCGGCAAGCTCCAGGTTCGTGAAGCCGCGCTCGTCGGTCACCTCGCGCGCGATGAACGGCGCAAGCCATGCGGGCGCAGTCGCCACTGTCGTCTCAGCGGGCAACTCGACCTCGGCGAGCCACAGTTCGCGGTCGCTGAACTCGTCGATCTCCCAGACCAGTGCGCCTTCGGCGATTCTCGTGCGGCGCTTGCGCACTCTGGAGCCCGCGGTCAGCAGCCACAGTGCGTCGAAGATTTCCTTTGTCGTTTCTTCCTCGAGTTCGGTGCGCGTCAGGCCGCGGCCGAGCTTCAGTGCGCGGTAGTAGCGCGTCCGCGCGCCGACGCGCACCGAACGCACGCGATCGCGCAGCACTTTCCCAGGCAGCCAGCCCTGTTCGACTTCCAGCGTGTTCTCGCCCGGCGGCATGGCCGGCCGGCCGGTGAGCAGGTACTTGCGTTCGATCTCGAGGTTGGCGCGCGCGGCGGCTTCCAAAGCGCTGGCCACGCTCTCCACGCGCGCGGCGAATTTCGCGCGATGGACGCCGAGCCAGCGTTCTTCGAGCTCGACGAAGATCGCTTCGCGTTGCGCCTCGGCTCTCAA
>JAYUOR010000619.1:0-7439 GCA_043760765.1 Planctomycetota bacterium
GAACGGTGGGGCCCCGTTCGGCAATTCGCGGTGGGTGGTCTTTAGACGTCGCGCGCGTTGGCCGGCAGCAGTGAATTGCCGGCAGCATCGCGCGCAGCGCGCCACGCAGCATAACTTCCGGCCTCCGCGATCCAACGTTTGAGTCGCCCAGGACCCGCGTTGTACGCAATCAAGACGCGCTCGACGTCGCCATCGAAGCGCGGGAAGAGCCAGGCCAGGTAGTGGGCGCCTAGGCGCGAGTTCAGACGCGCATCGCTGAGCAGCTGCACCCTGGAGGGCGCCGGCAGTCCGAGCAGCTCGGCGTGCTCCACAGCGGTCGGCAACATCAATTGAAACAGTCCCAGTGCCCCCGCCGGGGACTCCGCCCCCAGGTTGCCGCGGCTCTCGACCATCATGACGCCGGCCAGCAGATTCGGATCCAGCCCGTTCTCGACGGCCGCGGCCCGGATCAGCGGCGCGTGCCCCTCGACACGCTCGCAGCCCTGGCGCTCGCTCCACCAGCGGCGCAGCGGCTTGTCGGGAACGATGCGGGCAAAAATCAAGAGCAGTCCCAGGGCGAGGCCGATCTTCAGCCAGGGATTCAGCCCGGCCTCCTTCTTCCGGCGCCGCTTCGACGACCGCTTCCGAGCCACAGTGCTACTGCGGAAAGCGCTTGGAGATCTCGCGCTCGAGGTCGGCAATGAACAAGTTGCGGTCGTCGCCCGGCACGGGCAAAGCCCCTAGTTCGCGACCCAGCAAGCGACCTAGATCGCGCCGCGCGCGTTCAACCAAGTGCGCTTCGCTGCGGCGCATCACCAGGGTCAGGAAGCGCAGGCCCTGGCGCGTGCCGGGACTGGCGAGTTCCGCGGGAGCCGGAGCGCTGACACCCAGCCGTTCGAGGGCGCCGCACAACCACGCAGCGGCATCGTTGTGGACCACGCCTTCCCACCAGTCCCACCAGGCGACAGAGGGATTGCCGCTGGCGCGCAGATCGATACAGGTGCTTACCGCAAGTTCGCCGGCGATCAGCGAATCGTTGGGATTCTCGCTCAGCAAGGCGAGCAGCACGGGAATGGCCTCGGGCACGCCTTGCTGGGAGAGCAGCAGTGCACCCTCGCGGCGCGCGCGACTGCCCGGCGTGTTGACCGCGCGCAGCAAATCGGAGGTCGCTCCGTCGCCCATAGCGATCAAGCCCTGGCGCGCGGCTTCGAACACGTCGGAGCCGCGACCCTGGCCGAGCAACGAAACCAGAAGCGGCGCTGCCGCCGGATCACCGATGCGAGCGAGACCGCGCGCGGCGGCGACCTTGATCGCGTGAACAGGACTCGTCAACCCGAGCATCATTGCGTCGAGCACGCCCTCGCCGCCCAGATTTGCAATCGCGCCCAACGCCGCGGAACGAATCACCGGATCGTCGCCCAGGCGCGCGCGCAGCAGGAGTTCGACGCGAGCGGCCTCAACCTGCTTCGAACCCAGCGCATCGATAGCTGTGACCTGAACAGAGACCTCGGGGTCCCGCAGCATCTCCACGGCGCGCGCGAAGTCCGCGGGCGCGCCGGTCTCGAGGATCTCGCGGACCGCCGCGGCGCGCAACCGCGGGCGGACGTCGTGTGTCGAAGCGCTGGCATTGAGCGGACCGGCGGCGTGAAGGATCCGACCCATGGCTTCGCCCGCGCCTTCGCCGAAGCGCTCGATGGCCAGACTGATCAGGATTTCCAACCTGCCGTCCTGCTGCGCGTTCTCAGCCGTGAGATGGACCAGCGTAAGCCCGAGCAACACGCGCGCTCGCGGCGTGTAGAATGGTTCCTCGCGCAGCATGGCGAGCAGCACGGGGAAGTCGGAAACCTCAATGTTCGAAGCATCGGCGTAGATCCCGATCAGCTCGGTCACCGCAGCGCTGCGCCGTTCGAGCGGGATCGCCGGCAAACTCTCGAGCACCAGCGACTTCATTCGCAGCGCGCGCTCGTGTTCGGTGTGTTCGCCGTCCCACCAAGTGCATTGCTCGAACCACAGGTCCGCCGCGCGCGCGTGGCGCTTCGGCGCTGGATAACGTTGCCAGCGATTGCGATCGCGCACAGCCCGCAGCGACGCGGCCACTGTTTCGAACCAGGCTTCGCTCGTGCTGCCCGCGAAACGGAACGACTTGCCCTGCTTGCCGATGCCGATCTCGAGCGAACGGCCCGGCAGGTTGCTCGAACCGCGCACACCCGGCAGGCGCTCGGCTGTGAACACGCGCGTCTCCTGCAGCATCGCGAAGACGTCGTGGGCCTGGAGTTCGGTGATGCGAAACACTTCCGCGCTGTCGGGGTTGGCGGAATCTGACGCGTAGCCGGTCACGGTAGGCCCGAGGATGCGAAAACTTTCGAGCTCGCCTAGATCGTTGCGCCAGGAGAGCTGCAAGGAACCGGCCAGCTCTGGCCCGGCCTCGATCACGGCGCGGCGCGCGCGGAAGCTGCCGCGCGATTCGCTCCACCATTTCATCCAGGCCGGGCCGTCGCTGGCGAATGCCTGGCCGGAGATCAGTGCCAAGCGCCGACAGACGGGCCTTTGGAGCGAGCTGAAGTCGTTGTGAAACTCCAGGCCCGAAACGCAGCGCACCAGCCGTTCGGGAACGGCGCGATCGATCCACTCGGCACCTGCAAGCGTTGTCGAGCGGAAGCCGATCCCGGCGAGCGCTGCTGCGCAAGATCCGGCAATGAACGGATCGGAGCTGGCCAGTCCTTCGAGAAGTATGGGGACGTGTCGCTCGTCGAGGCACGGCAGCAGGCGTGCATCCTCGCGCTCGATCAGGGACAGGATCGCGTAGGCGCTCTCGCGCAGGATCCAGGGTTGATCGAAGGCCCGCGTTCGCAAGAGACCGACGGTGGCGGGGTCTTCGCGCGCGGCGAGCAGCAGCGCGGCGCGGCCTGCCACCATGGCTGAAGGATCCTTGAGCCGTCCGAGCAGCTGATCGACGACGCTCTCGCCTTCGAAGTTCGCCAGCAGTTCCAGGGCGCGCAGCCGAGTGTCCGCGCGCTCCGATTTCAACTGTCCGCCGAGCGCCGGCAGCAGTGCCGCGTCGTGCACACCCGTCAATTTTCGACTGACGGCTGCGCGCACGCCGACCAACGGATGGTCGAGCAGTGCGGCCAGCACCACGGGACTCGCCGAGACAGGATCGAGCGAGACAAAGGCTTCGACCAACGGACCACCGACACTTGCCGGCAGCTTTGAGTTCAGTCTGCGGCGCACGAGTTCGCGGTCCTGGGCCGTGCTGGAGGAGAGCAGCACTTTTGCGCAGGCGAGGATCGTCGGCGGACGGTCCTCCAGCAGACCCCTGCGCGCGGCGTCGATGCCTTCGTCGCCCAGGCCGATCAGACTCTGTGCCGCCTGATCGACCATGGCGTGGTGCACGTCGTCAAGGCGCCGCAACTCGGCCAGGATGAAATCCGCCGCGTCCTTGCGTCCAGGCGGCAGGTTCTCGAGCGGGGCCGAGTTGATCCTGCCGGGCACGGCGGCTGCTGGGAGCGTGGCCGGATCCTGTCCGGCCGGCGGTCCGGGGGGCAGCTCCAGTCCGCCGGCGGGCTTGGCTTCCTGCCCTAGCTCCTTCGGGTCGGCGTAGGGATCCTTGCCGGTGACCTTTTGAATCAGGTCGCCACGCGGCAATTCAGGCAGTTCGACCGGAGGAGTCGGTGCTGGAGTCACGACCGGGGTCGAAGGCAGTTCGATCTGCGCAGTCGCGAGCGGGGCAGCCACGCACAAGAGAAAGAGCGCGCGCGCTAGAACGGCGGGTCGGTGCATGGGATCCTCGGGTCGGCGGGCTAATACCTAGCCGTAGCCGGGGCGCAGGATACGCGATTCGCTCTCGCACCGCGCCCCGAGCTCCACAGCTGCGCCCGAAGCGAGCCTCGGACGGCCTTTTTCCTTCCAGGAGTCACTTTGTCCTCGCCTCAGTCCAGCAGCAGCGCCTTGCGCATCGTGAGCCTGCTTCCAGCCGCGACCGAGATCGTCTGCGAGCTCGGCTTCGGAGCCCAGCTCGTCGGCATCTCCCACGAGTGCGACTATCCGACGACCTTGCGCGGCATCCCCGTGCTTACGAAGAGCAAGCTCTCCGCGCGCGTTTCGAGCCAGGAGATCCACCTTGACGTGCGAGACATCCTGCGCAAGGCACTCGCGATCTACGATATTGACAGCGCGGCCCTGCAGCGTGCCGCGCCTGACGTGATCGTGACCCAGGACTTGTGCGAGGTTTGCGCCATCCCGTTCGGCGACGTGCAGCGCGCGGTGCAAGAATTCCTTCCGCGCGCGAAACTCGTCAATCTGCGGCCGACGCGTCTGGCGGATCTGTGGAGCGACCTCGCCGAAGTAGCGTTGGCGCTCGGCGTGCCCGAACGTGCAGCGCCGCTGCGCCTGAGGCTGCAGGCTCGGCTCGCGCGGATCTCGCAGCGCGCTCGCGCGCGCGCGAGCCGGCCAAATGTGTTGACGATCGAATGGATCGATCCGCTGATGGTCGGCGGCCTGTGGATGGCGGAACTGGTGGAAATCGCGGGCGGGCGCGCGCTGCTCTCGAAAGCGGGCGAACATGCAGCGAGCTTGAGCCGCGCTGCGCTACGGAACCTGCTCCCGGCCCCCGAGCTGGTCTTGTTCAAGCCCTGCGGAATGCGGCTGGAGCAGTCGCTGATGGAGATCGACGCCATGCGCGACCTGATCGCCGAACAGCCCTGGCCGGCGCTGGCGGAGGGCAATGTCTTCCTGGCCGACGGCAACGCGTACTTCAATCGGCCTGGCCCGCGGCTGGTCGAGTCGGCCGAGATCCTGGCCGCGCTGCTACAGCCCTTGGAATTCGAGGACTTTGCAGCCAGGCACGCCGCGAGTTTCACGCGCCTGGCGCTGCCATAGTCCTGGAAATCTCCATTGCGCCACAAGTGTGCTTCGGCAAAACCGACCCGCGCTCCGAAAGGAGGTTGGCTGAGCCAGAGCCTGAAGCTCGCGCTGGCGCTTCGAAGCATCGCGCAGAGTTGCGCGCCATTTTGAGTATCTTTCCCAAGTGAACGCTTCAGCCCCGATCCCCACTAGCACGAACGCCGCGCTCCCGGCCGCTGGTCAGGCGCAAGCACGCATCGAAAACAGCGCGCGTGCCGGACTTTTCGCGCTGCTGTTCTTGTTCATCGGTTGGAAGACCTACAGCCTGCGCAGCGGCAACTATCGCATCCAGGAGGCCTGGTCGGCGTGGCAATACGCGACGACTTTCCCCCAGGACATCTGCCTGTTCGTGGCTGTCTATGTGATCTGGGACCTGCTGCTCTCCAAACGCGGCCGACGTGGCCTGTGGATCACGATCGTCGCGTGCGGCTTCCTGCTCTTGTTCCAATGCGCCGACGCGCGCATGAAAGTGCGCTTCTTGCACCCATTGTCGTGGCAGTGGCTGCGCTACGCGGTCGAGGAGGCCAGCACCATCGGCCCCGACTATCAGGTGTTCACCGGCAACGGCTACTGGATGGTCGCGCTCGGATCGTTCGGGGTGCTGCTGCTCGCCTTCATGTCGCCATGGATCTTCTTGCTGCGCCAGTTGGCGGCAGTCCTCGGAGTGCTCGAGCGCCAGCTCAGCGTGCGGCTGATTGCGCGTTTTGCCGTCGTGCCGCTGTGCATCCTGGTCTTCGTTTCGCCCGCGCAGCCCTACGGCCTGCACCGCAACTTCGTGCTGGCCACGCTGTTGCCGGTCGACAAGCCGGTCGTCGGCTACGACCACCATGAGACGCACACGAGCGAACAGCCCGTGCGCTTCACGACGGCCGCAAGCTACGCGCACACGGCCGACCCTGCGCTTGCGTCCTGTCGCGGACGAAACGTGGTCTTGTACGTGATCGAGAGCCTTGCGCGCGAGCAGACGTCGCTGGGTTCGCAGAAGCTGGACACGACATCGCTGCTGTCGCGCATGCTCGAGCAGGGTGGCGTTGAAACGCCGTGTTATGCGCAGTTTGCCAACTCGTCGAAAGCCACCTTCGGTCTGTTGAGCGGTGTCTTTGCGGCGCAGACCATGGAAGTGCTCGAGTGCGAAATGAGCGCCATGAGCGGCCTGCCGCGCGCCCTGTCGCAGGCCGGCTACTACGCAGTCTGCATCACGCCGCAGCACCTCTACTATCAGGGCCAGCGCAGCATGTTCCAGAAACTGGGCTTCCAGGAACTGGTCGCATTCCTCGACCTGCAGGCGATCGCGAAGAAACAGGGCATTTCTTTCGACGAAACCGGTCCCGCCTCACGCGATGACCGTTTGATGTTCCTGTGGGATCACGCGCACCTTGAACAGCACAAGCCCTTCTTTGCGACGTACTACACCATGTCGTCGCACTATCCCTATCAATTCCCCGGCAACGCCAAGGGCACGCACGAGGAGCGTCACATTCGCGCAGTTCGCTACACCGATCAGGTGCTCGGCGAATTGATCGAGGACTACAAGCGCCGCGGCCTGTACGACAATACGCTGTTCGTGATCACCGCCGACCACGGCGAAGACTTCAAGGACGGGCGCTTTGCGCCGCGACACAGTTCGTTGACCGAGAATGCACACGAGGTGCCGCTGCTCTTCTTCGCGCCGGGTGTGGACCTGTCGCATCTCGATTTCGGCCGCGCCCGGCAGGTCGACGTGATGCCGACGATCCTCGATCTGGTTGGACTCGCGCCCGAGGGACTTGCAAATTCAGGCGAGTCATTGCTGCTGGCCAAACGCGAGCGGACCATGTTCCTGCAGTCCTACGGCACCGAGCGCACCGCAGCGCTGATCGACGGTCAGCGGAAATGGATCTGGGACCTCGAGAGCGACACGCGTTGGAGCTTTGACCTCGCGGCCGATCCACGCGGAATGTCGGCGCGCCGCATCGATGAAGCGAGCCCTGCGAGCGAAGTCGAGGCCGCACAGACCGCAACGCGGCGCATGCTTGACTTCGGAATCCACAACGAGGCCTTTCTGCGCGATGTGGTTGCGGGGCGCGTGAATCTCGGCTTGCGTCCGTAACGGGGGCGTCGCGGCGACTAAGCGGCCTGCTCGGGCAGCTTGTGCGCGCGTTTCTTGACGTGCGCGCGGATGTTCAGGATCTCCACGCCAAGCGCGAAGGCCATGGCGAAATAGATATAGCCCTTGTCGACGTGCTGGCCCACGGCCTCAGCGACCAGCATGACGCCGATCAAGATCAGGAACGCAAGTGCCAGGATCTTGAGGGTCGGGTGGCGCTCGATGAAAGTCGAGATCTTGCCCGAGAAGACCATCATCACGATCACCGCGATGATCACCGCGACGATCATCGTGCCGACCTGCTGCGCCATGCCAACGGCCGTGATCACAGAGTCCAGCGAGAAAATGAGGTCGAGTAGCATGATCTGCACGATCACGCTGACGAAACTCGGTTGCGTGCGCTGGGTCCCTTCAAGCACAACCTCGCCCTCCATGCGCTCGTGGATCTCGTGCGTCGCCTTGGCGACCAGGA
>JAYUOR010000620.1:0-7428 GCA_043760765.1 Planctomycetota bacterium
CGATCTTCATTGCTGATGCGCAGCGTCTGCCCCGCGCGCACTGCGATCGCGTGCGGCCGATACACGCAGCCCTGCTGGCGCAACTGCAACGGCTCGAGCGTTTCCGGCGCTGGCTGTGGCTCGGGCGGTGGATTCCCGAGCCAGACGAAGACATTGGCCATGTGGCCACCATCGACCACCCAGGCTTCGGTCAGCGCGGGCTCGTTCGGGTCGAAGCCGCAGCCGCCCTCCGCTGACGTGTTGATCGGCAGCCGAGCCGGTGGAGTGCCCTCGAATTCGATCCGGCCTTCAATCGAACCGGGCGGCACGGAATTGGCGATCGATTCCGGGCCTGCGCTCGGCACTTTTGCGGCTTCAGTCTTTGCCTTGGACTTGGCGCTTGGACTCCCGTCGTTGCAGGCGGCAAGACACAGCGCGAGGAAAAGAAGGCGGAGCGGCTGCATCGATGTCTAGCGTAGCTTTCCGCGCCGCGCGCGTCGCTCAGGCCAGCTCGAACATCAGTTGCAGGCGCATGAAGTCCACGTCGACCAAGCGCACCGCGATCGGATAGCCCTCGGTGAACGAGAGCCGCTTCTTGCCCTGGCTGATCTGGATCGTGGGCCCGCGCACTTCGACGCGGTCGCCGATCTTTTTCGCCGGCAAAAATCCGTTCACGTTGAAGGCGATGAGGTGCAGTTCCAATCCAGCGGACGAAACACGGGCAAGTTTGGCCTCCAATTTCTCGCCGATGTGCGGGTGCATGAACTGACACACTTTCAAGTCGCCGATCGCGGTCTCGCACATTTCGGCGATCTCGCTCTGGGCCGAGCAGTGGCTGGCGATTTCGTTCAGGTCCGCGAGCAACGCCTCGGCCTTGAGTTCGGCCGCGGCTTCCCCGGCGCGACTCTCGATGCTCCACAACCAGCGGTGCACGAGCAGGTCGGGATAGCGGCGGATCGGCGAGGTGAAGTGCAGATAAGCCTTGCGCGCGAGTCCGAAGTGCGTGGCGACGTCCTCGTGATCGTGCACTTCGTAGACCGCGCGCTCGATCAGACCGAGGATGCGCTGGATCATCGCCTCGGCATTGGGCTTCTTGCGCGCCGCGCGGATCAAGCGGCCGATGTCGCGGCCGGTCAGGCGCTCCTTGGTTGGCACGTGGATGCCGTGCTCTTCCAATTGTTTGGCGACGGCTTCGATCTCCTCGGGGCTCTTCTCCGGGTGCACGCGGTAGATCGTCGGCAGACCGCGCTCGCGGAAAAGATCGCCGACGGCCTGGTTGGCGGCCAGCGCGGTTTCCTCGATCAAGGACATCGAAAAGTAGCGCGGGTAGTCGATCACTTTGACGACTTCGTGCTTGTCGTCGAACACGAACTTGCGCTCGCGCGAAGGCAAGCGCAGCGAACCTTTCTGATCGCGCAACTTCTGCTGAACGTGGGTCCAGGCGCGGAACTGCTCCAGCGGGCCGCGCAGAAACTCCAGTGACCTGGCCTCCGCTGTGTCGACGCGATCGAGCAGCTCCTGGACCCCGCGATAGGTCGTGCGCTTCTGGCTATGGATCACGCTCTTGTGGACTGTCGCCGAAGTGCGCTTGCCCGCGGCGTCGAAGCTCATCAAGACGCTGTAGGTCAGCCGGTCGTGGCCCTCGACCAGCGAGCACAGCCCGTTCGAGAGTTCCTCGGGCAGCATCGGCACTACTTGATCGGCCACGTAGACGCTCGTCGCGCGCGTCAAGCCCTCGGCGTCGAGCGCAGTACCCGGACGCACGTAGTGCGCGACATCCGCGATGTGCACGCCGACCTTGTACGCGCCGCCGCCGAGGGCCTCGATGGAGATCGCATCGTCGAAGTCCTTGGCGTCGTCGCCGTCGATCGTGAAGATCGTTTCGGCGCGCAGGTCGAGGCGACCGGCCGTGTCCGCAGCGGACGGATCCGCCGGCAAGTTCTTCATCTCCTCGCGCACATCGCGCGGAAAAATGGTGCGCACGCGGAACGAGGCCAAGATCTGCAACTCCTCGGAGTCCTCGTCGCGATAGCAGGCCGGACCGCTGGGCATGGGCCCGAAGGCGCGCGGCCTTGCAGCGATGCGTTCGCGCGCGGTTCCGTGGCGCAGGGCCTCGCTGTCTGCGGCGCTGTCGGAATCGTTGGAGCCGTCGAAAGTGAAGCCGCGCTCACTTCCCGGCGCAATCGGCGCGGGCTTGGGTTCGACGCCGCGCGCACGCGCGAGGTCGCGAAAGCTCTTCAGCGGCTTGTCGCCGGGCTTGGTCATTTGTGAAGCACTCGCGCGCGAGTGCGGCCGCTCCATTCGAGCACGGCCGAGGCGCACAGCAAAGCCAGCAAGGGATCGATCGGGAAGCGATAGCGTTCCGACACGTGGGTCACATAGTACGCCAATCCGAAACAGGCCAGGCTCGCGAGCAGCAGGGCGCGATCGCGCGCGGGCCCGCGCCAGCGCAGCGCGCCGATCCAGCCCAGGATCCCCAGGGCCGCAAAAGACACGAACTTGGCCCAGGCATTCGGATCGAAGCGTGCACCGGCCGAGCCGCTCTTGCGCTCGTCGGTCAGCGGCGGATCGCCGACCCAGAAGTACACGATGCGGCGCAGGCACAAGGACGCAAAACGCGCGGGCTCGGCCTCGATCCATCGCAGCGCACGCTGCTGACAATTCGCCGCGTAGGCCTTTTCGCCGAGCTCGCGGTATAGCGCCAGCTCCGCCGGCACGTGCGACGGATGGAACTTGAACGGCACGGGGTGGCCGTTGGCCTCGGGATTGTTGCCCAGTCGCAGTTCGACGCCGAAATTGGGCCGCAGGTTCGGCGTGCCGAGCACGCGCGCGTTGCGCAACATCCACGGAGCACACACGGCGACGAGCGCGAGCGAGAAGATGACTGCGTTGCGGCCGCGGTCCCAGAGCGAGCCTTCCCTGAGCGCGATGTACAGGAATACGGCGGGCAAGAGCGCCATCGGCGCGGGGTTCAAGAATGCGAGCCCCCCCCATGCAAGACCGAGCACGATCACGCCGCGCGTCGTCGCGAAGGCACTGGCACGCGTCAGCAGGACCAGACACGCGAGGGTCCCGAAGGAAACAAAAGTCGTGTCCCACACGACGTTGATCGCATTCCAGATACTCGGCGGATACAGCGCGAACAACACGCCGCCCCACCAGCCCGCCGCGGGCGCGCCGAGATTTTTCCCAAGTCGCACAAGCAGCGGGCAGCAGGCGGCGCTAGCCAGAGCCTGCAGCGCGAACAACGTGAAGGCCAACGCCGGACTGAGGCCGTCGAAGATCCACATCAACGACGCGATCAGCGCCGGGTAGGGCGGCGTCAGCCAACCGCTCAGACCCGTGCCGTGCGACCACGGATCGCCGAGTCCCTGGCCGCGATACATCGAATCCGCAAGGCAGGCGGCCTCGTGTCCGAAATCCCAGACCGTGCTGTTCGACGCGGCGGAAAGGGGCGCCAGCCAGACGAGCAGCGCGAGTCGCAGCAGCAACGCAACCGCGAAAAGCAGGCCGATGCGCCGGCCTCCCCGCGCGATGTCCTGCGCACTGCCTGCTACAGCGTTCACGCGACGAAGGTCACCTTTCGAAAGCGCGCCGGCGCGGCGCCATGGCTCATCTCCGCGATCTGCATCGGATTGCCCTTGCCGCAGTTGGGCACGCCCCACAGTTTCCAGTGGCTCGCGTCGCAGATCGCGTCGCAGGAATTCCAAAAATCCAGCGTGCGGCCCTGGTACGTCGGACCGCGCAAGAGGCGCGTCTTCTTGCCGCCGCGGATTTCATAGCCGAGCTCCGTGGTGAACTGGAAGTTCACGCGCTGCTGATCGATCGACCAGGTCTTGACCGTGTCGCAGAGGATCGCATCCTCGCTGTCGGCGATCAGGTCGGCAAGCCGCCACGTCCCTGGCATCAGCGAGAGATTCGTGATGCGCACGATCGCCGGGTGATACCAGCTCTCGGCGCGCGCGGCGCCGCGGCTCGCGTGTTCGCCGATGCGGCCGGCCCAGCCGCGGCTGGTGTGATACCCGACGAAGCGCCCGCGCTCGACGATCGGCCAGCGGCCCGAGGCGACCCCTTCGTCGTCCCAGCCGCGTGTGTCGAGTCCGCCTTCGGCGGTCGAATCGGCGACCAGGTCGACGAGTTCCGAAGCGTAGCGCAGCTTGCCGAGCAGCTTGGGATCCGCGAACGAACCGCCGGCGAGATCGCGTTCCGCCCCGAGCGCGCGATCGAGTTCCGTGGGATGGCCCACGGACTCGTGAATCTGCAACATCAGTTGATTGCCCATCAGGATCAGATCGCGCTCTCCCGCCGGGCAAGGCGCAGCGTGACACAGCGCGATGGCCTCGTCGCGGATGCGCTCGCCGTGATTCGGGAGGTCCATCTCGAGCACGTGCTCAAAGCCGCGGCCGGCGAAGTCGCCGCCGAAGGACGCGGGGTAACTGCGCCGCTCGCACTGTCCGGCGTCGATCGCCGTAGCGGCGAGTCCGGCGCCGGTGCGCGTGAGCACTTGATGCACGTCGAGTCCGTCGCTGGATACGTGCCAGCGTTCTTCACGTCGCAGCGAAAGCGCGGCTTCGCGCGCGACCACCTGACTCTTGCCGCCGAGGCTGCGTTCGGCGGCGAGCAACAACTCGATGCGATCGCGCAGGGGCACGCTGAACGGATCGATCTCGAGCGGCGTGCGAAACTCGCCCTGATGCGCGGGCTCGCGCGCAAACTCCAGCGCTTGCGTGCTCGCCACGCCAAGTTGCTCCGCCACGCGGATCGCACGGCGCGCGGCCGCCTCGGCACCGGCTGTATCGTGCGACCCCGCGAGCGGCTGCGCGGCGAAGCCCAGCGTGCCGCGCACGTGCACGCTGACGCCGATGCCCAGTTCCTCGCGCGCGTTAGACAAGGACAGTTCGCCGTTGCGCACAAGGAGGTCCTCGACCCAGATGCGTTCGACGCGCGCATCGGCGAAGCCGGCACCGACGCGTTGGGCGGTTTCGACGGCGTGGCGAGCGAGTTTGTCCATGGCGCTAGAAATCCGTCGCCGAAGTGAACCGGAAACGCGCCAGCGACAACGGCGGCGTGACGATTTCGCCGTCGAACAGGGCGCCGGCGACTTCACCGTCGCGGCCGACGGCGGTCAGGCCGGCCAGGGCCTCGAGCAGGGATTCCGTGAAGCGCAAATTCTTGACGGCGCGCACGACGCGGCCATCTTCGATCAGGAAAGTACCGTTGCGGGTCATGCCCGTCAGCAACAGTTCCTTGGGATCGATCGCGTTGGTGTAGTGAAACTGGCTGATCAAGAGTCCGCGCGGGACCGCGGCGATCATTTCTTCCAGCGAGCGCTCGCCCGTGGCGATCACCATGTTCTGGGGCATCGGCCCGCAAACCGAGGGCTGGGCCATGGCATGACCGCTGGGCTGTTCGCCGCGCTTCTTGGCGAAATGGCGATCGGTCACCGGGCCGCACAGCCGGCCCTGATCGACGAGCATGACGCGCCGCCTCGGCGTGCCTTCACCGTCGAAAGCCAGCGCGGGCATCAACGGATTGTCCGGTTCGTCGGCGATCGAAAGTTCTTTCGGCCACGGGCGCGTGCCCTCGCGTCCGCACAGGAAGGAACTGCGCTCGTCCACTTCGCGCGCGCCAAAACCCTGGTAGGCGGCGAAAAGGAGGATCGAGCTGACGGCTAGCGGTTCGAGCACGACGCAATAATCGCCCGCTTCGATATCCGCTGGCGCGCGACTGGCCAGCGCCTTCTCGACCGCTTTGCGAGTCACGCGTTCATTGTCCACGAGTCCGGGCTCGGCGCCCGAGGCCTGAGCCGTGCCCGCTCCGCCGCCGCCGGTCGCGGTCAACGAGAAGCAGTGACGCCCGGTCTGGCCATAGACCGCGCGGCCGCGCGAGTTGACGAGTCCCTTGGCCAGCGCAGTCGATTGGATCAATCCCGCGGGTTCGAGTTCGGCCACGCGACAGGCGTCCAGCGCCGCACGGATCCAGATCGCCTTCTCTTCGAAGGAATGCGCAAGCGTCTGCGGCGCGACCAGCGTGTCGCGCACACTGACCGCGCCTCCCATCGCAACCAGTTCCGGATTGGCGGGTGCGAAACTGCACAGCTCGAGCGCCTTGGCCAACGCGCGCCTGCCGTCCGCCAACGTATTCGCGGCCACGCTGGCGCGCGCCTCGCGCAATCCACCGGATTCGTCGAGGCGCACGCGCACGGCGAGTTCGAAGCGCTCGCGATCCGCCGTTTGCGTCGGACCGCAAGCGGCGAAACGCGCAAAGCGCTCGATGCCGTGCTCGAACGTGACTTCCGTTTCGTACGCCTGGCTTTCACGGACGAGTCGGCCGGCGAGTTCGAGCGCTTGTTCGCGCGTGACGAGGGACATTCGGACCGTTATCGAACCACGAAGTTGACGAGCTTGCCCGGGACGACGATGGTCTTGACCACGGTCTTGCCTTCGAGCCAGGTGGGCACAGCAAGTTTCGCGGCCGCGATCACATCGGCTTCGGGCGCGTCCTTGGGAACCTTGACCCGGCCGCGCACTTTGCCGAGCACCTGCACCGGCAATTCGACTTCATCATCGATCAGGTAGCGCGCGTCGACCACGGGCCAGCGGCTGTGATGCGCGGAGCCCGCGTAACCCAGGCGCGCCCACAATTCCTCGGCGATATGCGGAGCAAACGGCGCCAGCATGGCGACGAAACGCGTCGCCTGGCCGCGATCGAAGGCCGCCAGCCTGGGTTGAATCACGTTCAAGAGCCCCATCATGGCAGCGATCGCCGTGTTGAGGTTCAACTGGCGGAACGAATCGTCGACGCGCGCGAGCGTGCGATTCAACTGGCTCTCGATCTCCAGATTGTCGCCCTCGCGCAGCTCGCGCTGTTGATCCAACGCCAGCGTCGGACGCAGACGGTCGTTCGTGTTCTCGTCGACGAACAGACGCCAGACGCGTTCGACGAAGCGCCGGCTGCCCGGGATGTCGCGCGTATTCCAGGGCTTCGAATCGGCGAGCGGACCGATGAACAACTCGTAGATCCGAAACGTGTCGGCGCCGTACTCGGCGATGATGTCGTCGGGATTGACGACGTTTTTCAGCGACTTCGCCATCTTCGTGACGATCTGCTTCAACGCTTCGCCACTGCCGCGTCGCGCATAGCCGTCGGCCTTCGTCTCGACTTCGTCGGAGGCGATCAGGCGGCCGCTCGCGTCCTCGTAGGCGAAGGCGGTGATCATGCCCTGGTTGAACAGGCGCTTGAACGGCTCGTTGGTCGAGACCAGGCCAAGGTCGAAGAGCACTTTGTGCCAAAAGCGCGCGTAGAGCAGGTGCATGACGGCGTGGCCCGCGCCGCCGACGTAGAGATCGACCGGGCCCCAGTAGCGCTCGGCTTCCTGGGAGTACGGCGCTGAAGTGTTGTGCGGATCCATGAAGCGCAGCCAGTACCAGCACGAGCCCGCCCAACCCG
>JAYUOR010000621.1:0-2887 GCA_043760765.1 Planctomycetota bacterium
TCGGCGAGCGTAGGCACAGGTTCTGCTCCGGGTGTAGCCGCGGGCGGATCGAGCAGCGCTTGCAACTTCGCTTTCAACGCGGCGAGTTCCGCGGCAGGAGCCTTGCTCTGCTTCGCGAGTTCGTCGATCTGCGTTTCGAGCGAGCGCGCCAAACGCAGCGCTTTCGAGCCCGCGTTGATGATCGAGGCGAGCTGGCTTTGTTGGTCGAAGTTCTGCTGCCAATCCGCCGCGTTCGTTTTCACGCGCGGGTCCATCCGAACGCTGAGCGGCGCCGAGTAGGTCTGACCGCCGGTCGTGAGCTTCACTTGATACTCGCCCGGCAGCGCGCGCGGCCCGAGCGGAAGTCGCGGCGTACGCAAACGCACCGCGGCGATGGGGTAGGAATGCCGCAGCACATCGGGCTCGGTGTGGTGCAGGTCCCAGATCCAACGGTGCAGTCCGGCTGTCGCGGGTAGCGTGACTGGCCGCTTGGGCCAATAGGTCGGAATGGCCAATTTGGAAAGCTCTGCGACGACGACTTCTGAGACGTCCTGACTAGAATAGCGCCGCACCAAGTTGTTCTTGGCGTCGAAGATTTCCAAGACCACCGGGCCCGCTGCTGCATCGCGCAAATAAAAATCGAGGATCGCGCCGTCCGGCGGATTTTCTCCGACCGGCTCGTCGGGAGGGAGCGGCGTGTCGGTGTTCAAGTTGTCGCGCACCAGCAGGGCGACCGCGGGTTTGAAGAGTACGACGGCCGGCTTGGCGGCGGCATCGAGTTGCCGCAGTGCCGTGATGTCGTCGAAAATCCAGAACGAGCGTCCGTGCGTCGCCACCACGAGATCGTCGCCATGCACGATCACGTCGCGCATCGAGGTGTGCGGCAAGTTGAGCTGCAGCGGCTGCCACAGGTCGCCATCGTTGAACGAGACCCACACGCCGTTTTCCGTGGCGGCGAAGAGCAGGCCCTTGCGCTGCGGATCCTCGCGCACGGCGTTGACCGGGGACTGATCCAGGCCGTTCGTGATCAACTGCCAAGTCTTGCCGGCGTCGTGCGTGCGATAGACATAAGCTGCAAGATCATCGACACGAAAGCGGCTGACGGAAACGTAGGCCGTCGCGCTGTCGAAGTGCGACGCGTCGATTTGCGTGACCTTGCTCCACGGTGTGAGCGCGGGCGGTGTGACGTCGTTCCACTTTGCTCCGCCGTCGTTGGTCAACCAGACCAACCCGTCGTCGGTGCCGGCCCAGATCGTCGCCAGATTCTTCGGCGAGGGCGCCAGCGCATAGATGACGCCGCGCTGTTTGTCGGCGGCCTCGGCATTCGCGGCCGAAAGCGTTCCAAGACTCTTGGGGATGCCTGCGTGCGGTCGCGAAAGATCGGGGCTGATTTCCTTCCAGCTCTTCCCGCCGTCGCTCGTTTGGAACAGGACGTTGGCCGCGTAGTAGAGCACGCGCGGATCCACCGGCGAGAACATGACCGGTTGCGTGCGCACTGCGCGATACTTGCCATTCGCAAGCGGCACGGGCGTGACCAGTTCGATCTGGCCCGTGTCCCAGTGGAATTTGGAAACCTCCAGCCGGCCGGCGCCGTAGACGAGATTGGTGTCGAGCGGATCCGGCGCAACGTAGCCATATTCGCTGGCGCCCACCGGATGCCAATCGCGAAACGTGATCACGCCGTCGTTGCCGCGGCTCGCGATGCCGACTGAACCGCTTTCTTGTTGGCCGCTGTAGACGCGATAAGGAAACGCGTTATCCGCCGAAACGTGATAAAGCTGCGCGGTCGGCTGGTTGTACCAAGAACTCCAAGTGCGGCCGCCATTCACGGTGACGACCGCACCTTGGTCCGACGCGAAAAGAATGATTTCGGGATGATCGGGATTGATCCACAGGCACTGGTAATCATCGCCGCCCGGCGCGCCCTTCAACGCGGACCATGTGCGCGCGCCATCGGTGGAGCGCCAAGCCACCACGGTCACGCTGTAGACAATGTCAGGATTCAGGGGATCGACGCGCAACATCGGCAAGTCACCGCCGCCGATGGAAACCGCCGGGCGCGGATCCGTCGTGGCCATTTGCCAGGTCTCGCCGGCGTCGTCCGAGCGATAGAGCTCCGTGCCGCGCTGCATGCCCACAGTCGCATAAACGCGCCGCGAATCGCTCGGTGCGACCACGACGTAAACCTGCGAAGTCTCCGCGGGCAGACCCTGCGTGAGTTTGCGCCAGGTCTGGCCGCTGTCCGTCGATTTGAACAGGCCGCCCTTCGTGCCCTTGTAGCTGTTGTTGCTGTCCCACGGTCCCAAACGCGATTCCCACAGCGAGGCATACATCACATCAGGATTCTTCGGATCGAAGCACACGTCCCAGCCGCCGGTGTCAGCGTCGACGTACAGCGCCTGCTCCCAAGTCGCTCCGCCATCCTTCGAGCGAAAGATGCCGCGCTCGGCGTTCGGTCCATAGGGGTGGCCGAGCACCGCGGCAAAGAGCCGATCTGGATTGCGTGGATCGATGGCCAGAGTAGGAATCTGCTGACCGTCGCGCAGGCCCAGATGTTTCCACGTCGCGCCGGCGTCGGCGGAGCGATAGATGCCGTCGCCAATGGAGAGGTCGGGCCGGCGCAGTCCTTCGCCGCTGGCTACATAAAGGATGTCGGGGTTCGACGGAGCCACGGCGATCGCGCCGATCGACTGCGTCGGCTGCGCATCGAAGATCGGCGACCAGGTCTGGCCGGAATCATCGCTCTTCCAGATGCCGCCATTGACTTGCCCCACGTAGAAAACACTCGGCCGGCTTTGCACGCCCGTGGCCGCACGGGTTCGGCCGCCGCGGAAGGGCCCGATATTTCGCCAGTGCAGTTCGCGAAAGAAATCCGGTGTCGGTGTTTGCGCGGTTGCCTCGATCGAGA
>JAYUOR010000622.1:0-7417 GCA_043760765.1 Planctomycetota bacterium
GGCTCTGTTCACCTTCGGCGCACCGTCGCTCGCGGCGCAGACCGACCTTGGCGCGCGGCTCGATGAGCATCTGCAGCGCCTGGTGCCCTGGGGATTTTCGGGTTCCTTGCTCGTGGCGCGTTCAGGCCGCGTGCTGCTCGCCACCGGTTACGGTCTCGCCGATCGCGCGCGCGGGGTCTCCAACTCGGCGCAGACCCAGTTCCCTCTCGGCGGTCTTTCGCAGCAGTTCACGGCCGTTGCGGTCTTGCTGCTCGCCGATCAGGGCCGACTTTCGATCGACGACACGCTCGGCGCGCGTTTGGACGGAGTGCCTGCGGACAAACAGGCGATCACGCTGCGGCAGTTGCTCTACCATCAATCGGGTTTGCCCGCGGACGCCGGCGATCCGTTCGGCGCGGCCGAGTCCAAGGAAGAGGCGCTCGCGCGCATTCTCGGCGCGCCGCTCATTTTTCCGCCGGGCGCTCGCTTGTGCGCCTCGAATGCCGGCTACACGCTCTTGTGCGCGGTGATCGAGAAAGCCGGCGGAGTCCCCTTCGAGGACTTCGTGAAAAGCAACATCCTCGATCGTTCGGGTATGGGCGCCACGATGTTCATCGGCGATCCGCGCGCCGCAAGCGCAGCTTTGGCGCACACCTATGCCGACGACAGCGACGTCGGCAGTCCAAGCCGTTGGCAGCCGACCTGGCCGTTGCGCGGCGTCGGTGCGCTCGTGTCGAGCGTGGGTGACCTGTACCGCTGGGAGCGCGCGCTCTCACCCGACGTGCTGCTCAGCGCGAAATCGCTCGAGCTGCTGCACGAGCCGGCGCTGGGCAATGCGGCCTGCGGCATGTTCATCGAGCGCAATGAATCCGGCAAGCGCGTTGCGACGCGTTCGTCGATGCTGGCGGGTTTTCAGGCTGAATTGCGCCGTGGCCTCGACGATTCGCTGACCTGGAGCCTGCTGCTCAACGAGAATATGCCGGCCGCTGTCGTGCACGTCGAAGCGTTGCTCGCGGGCAAATCGCTGGCGCTGCCCCCGGAAGTCGGCGAACTTGATGCGCGTGTGTGCGCGGCGGCCGCGGGTGCCTACGAGTTGCCCGGCGGCGGACGATTCCGCGTCAGTTTCGAGCGCGAACGATTTTCTGTCGCGGCCGAGAATCAGGGCGGCGTCGACGCACTGGCGCTGTTGAGCAACGAGGAAAAGGCTTGGGCCAGCGAGTACGGCAATCGAACGCTGGCGCTGTGCGAGAGCCTGCGCGGCCGCGATTTTCCGGCCGTCGCCGGCATGCTCGGGCGCACGGCCCAGGAAGTCGACGGACAACTCGGCAGCTGGTGGCGCAAGCTCGAAGAACGGCTTGGGACGGCCGTCGGTCCGAAGCTGGTTGCGTCGCTGGCGCGCAATCAAACCGTTGTGCTAAGGCTGGAATTCGAACGCGGCGCGGAGATCACCTGGTTCGCGTGGAGCGGGCGGACGCTGCAATCGTTCCACCCCGGTGCCGCGGTGTTCCAGAGTTGTCGGCTGTGGCCCGCCAAGGAAGGCGGGTTCGTGGCCTACGATCCGGCGAGTTTCAGCGTGCGCAAGCTGGCGCTGATGCTGCGCGCGGACGGAAGTGTGCGCGGATTGTCGTTTCCCGCCGATGGGGGCGAAGGCGCAGAGCTCGGGGCGCGCAGGTTGGATTGATCGTCAGTACGGTGCCACAGGGCAGCACGGTGCCTGGCACTTTCATCGATTCGAGTGCGAATGGGCGAAGGAGACCGGCAGCTAGCGATTGGGCTGCGAGTAGGTGGAGGATCCAGGGAGCAGCCACGGCTCCGCCATGCGCGTCTGGTACTTGCGCAGCCAGGCGGAGATTTCGGGCGAGTGCGGGAAGTGCTCTTCGCTCGTGTAGGGATAGCCGCTCATTCCGTGGAACGGCAAAGGATCGACGTGCAGCGCATTGATCGTGTTGGGATCGCGATCCTTCGCCCAGCCGTCGAGGAACAATAGATAGTCGCGGCGCCAACCCGGCTTCAGCTCGGGCGCGGCGCCGGCTTCGAATTGAACGTGAAGCGCGTCGCCGCTGCCGAGGATCACGAACTGATCGTCGATGGCGTTGATCAGCGGAAGCACCTGACCGTACTTTGTATAGATGCCCGGGTGCGCATTCCAGCGCGGAGTCGCGGCTAGGCGATTCCATTGGAAGCGCGCGGGCTGCTCCGCTCGCTCGTCGTGAATCGGTTCGCTGAATCCACGCCGCCAGAGTTCCGCCGACTCCGCTTCGATCTGCGTGACGCGCAGTTCCGCATCGTCGCGGTCGACGCCCAGCCGGATGGCGTCCCAGTACAGGCGCAGCGATGTGAAAATGCGCAGGCGCGGATCGTCGCGCACGAGCATATCCGTCACGTCCACGACCATCGTCTTGGTCTTTCCAGCGGGGAATCCGACCGGCGGGCCGCAGTCCTTCCAGCCGCCCTTGCCGTCGGGCACCTGGAAGATCGGCGGGATGAACTTGAAGCCGGGATCGCGCGCGCTCGCCATGTTGACACTGGCGTCCGTCCAATAGAACCAGCCGGTCAGGAAGAGGCGCAGCTTTTCCGCGTCGCGCAATTTCGCGGCGTCGAATTCGACTTCGATGAAGTGCGGCGCACACAGGCCGAGCAGTTGCGACGGCGCAAAGTCGAAGTGCTCCGCGTACTCGTCATCGATGGCGCTGACGGCTTTCGTCCAATCCTTGCCGTCGCTGCCCAGAGCTCGCGCCGGCGACAGCGGCTCGCGCAACGTATGCACGTGCGGCAGAGGGAATGGCGGGAAGCAGAACAGTTCGTTCGGGAAGACCTCGCTGCCCTCAGGGTGATCGATCACATCGAGGCGCAGGCGGTCGAGGTAGGTGACTTCGCGCAACTCTTCTGTGATCTGCAGATCGAACTTGCCGTCCTTCGGCGCGAGTTGCTCGCCGGGGATCAGCACGTATTCGTCGTGATCGGGCGGCACGAGCATCCCCGGTTCCATCGGCAGGCCCAGTGGCGTGATGCCGAGTACGTCGCTGATGAACTCGTACTTGCTGCCGTCCCAGGTGTACAGGAACGGACACGAGCCGATCAGGCCTTCGATCTGCTGGAGCGTGCGCGAGCCCGCGGCGGGCTCGAGGTCGTACTGAACCACTCCGTTCGGCCAGGTGACACGCAGCCATTCGAGTGTTCCCTCAGCGCCCAGGCTCAAGTCCATGGGTTGTCCGCGCCAGTACACGCGCTGATAGACCCCGCCCGCGCGCTTTTCGACGACGGCACCGACCCCGCGGCGATTGTCCTTCGCGCCGCGCAGCGAAAGGCGCAGGCTTGGATGCACGGGCACGGAGACGTGTGTCACCGCAACACCTGCCGCCGTGCTGATCAGCGCCTCGGGCACACTGTCCCCGTCGAGGTCCGCGATGGCCGGTAGATTTCCGGTCTTTGTCTTCGAGAGCACGAGTTCGAAACCGACTTGTCCGCTGCGGCCGGCAGCAAGTTGCACGGCGAGCACGTCCTGCGTTTGCACGTCGACGTTGAGCCACGCCGTGTCGACCAATCCGTCGCCATCGAAGTCAGTCGAGAGCAATTCGCGAGGCCGCGTGCCGGCCCACGGGTCGCCCGGGACGCTCGGCCCAAGCCGCGAGTCGGCGGCTTGTGCGAGCCGTCGAGACTGATCAGGGCGGAAGATCGTCGAGATCTGATTGAAATAGACCAGCGAGAAGGGGCCACAACCCCACAGGTCCGGACGTCCGTCGAGATCGAGATCAGCGCATACCGGCCGGATCGGCGTCACTGAAAATTGTTTGAGGCATTCGTCGCTCACGGAGGCGAATTTTCCGGCGCGCAGATTCGACAGCATCTGCAGGTCGCGCGGTCCGCCGCACAACAGGTCGACATCCTGATCACCGTCGAAATCTTCGCTGATCAGCCATTCGAACGGCCGCACGGTAGGCACGCCGGTTTCGAGCGACACATCGACGAATGCACCGCCGGCGCTGGGTGAGCGGGCCCCGTCGTTGCGCAGGATGCGCAGACCGAAGCTGCCGATCATGGCCAGATCGAGATCGCCCTCGTGATCGAAATCGAAAGCCAGTCCGCCCAGTGGCGCCGATGGCAGCACGAACACTGGCTTGGCCTCCTGGGTCCACGCGGCGCTGCCCGCGGCATCGACACTGACGCGCCACCAGCGGATTTCATTGCCGCGCGCCGCGAGCACATCGAGTGCACTGCGCGCGTCCTTGGAACTCACGTCGACGACCGGCGTGAGATCGGCTGCGATCAGCCAGTCGATGCCGGCCGTGTCGAGCACGCTCGTGCGCCAAGTCTTGTCGCCCGCTTGCAGCGCCACGATCGCTCCGCGCGCGCCCCAGCCGACGAGGTCCATGGTGCCGTCGCCATCGAGATCGCAGGGCAACAGGTGTTCGAAGCCGGCCAGCTCGGGCAGCAGCAGCTCCTCTGCGCCCGCGGATAAGGCCATGACCGACACGGGAACGTCGCTGGCGCGCGGTGTCGGTGCGATCAGATTGCCGAGATTGCCGCGCTCGAAGTCGGCTTCCTTGGGTGCCACGACCCCGCGGTCCTGCAGCGTCTGGAACTCGGCCAGGAAGCGTTCGAATTCCTGGTCGCGGCCCAGGTCGCGCATCAGGATCGACATACGGTGGACCGCCGTCACGTACCAGCTGCCGGCATTGTCGACTCCGCGCGCGAGCACCTTGCGATAGAGCGCTTCTGCCTCCTTCGGCGCGCTTTCCTCGATCACCTGGCCAAGACCGAGCTGAGTCGGCAGGTCGTTGGGCTCGCCGGCGATCGCCTTGCGCAGGTGCTGCTCGGCGCTCTGGAAATTGCCGGCGAGCATGTCCATGCGCGCGAGCACATAGTGGGCGCGCGGATTGTCCGCTTCGCGATCGAGCACCTGACCGAGGAGCTTGCGCGCTTGCGCCTCGCGCTCGCCACTGCGGTCCTTGGCGCGCGCGATCACGGCGCCTGCGATCAGGTCCTCGATCGCGGGCTGTGGGCGCGCGAGCAGCCCTGCCAGCGCCTTTTCGGCTTCATCGAGACTGCCGGGTTTGTCTTGCACCGCGAACAGCGAAAACCAGGCCGCGACTTTTTCGCGCGCGATCTGATCGGCGGTGGGATCGCCGACGGGCTTCGGCGCTACCACGGACCTTGGACGCAGACTGACGATCCAAAGGATCGCCACGGCAGCCAGAATGGCGAGCACCACCAGGACGACCACGAGCACACCGCCGCGCGTGCGACTTGGCGCAGCGCCACGGCCTGCGGACGAGAACAAGGGAACGCGCGGTCGTCGATCGGAATGGGTCATTCGAGGAGGGGTGGGGCAGCTGGATCCGGTGCGCGATTAGAACACTTCGCGACGGCGCAAACAGGTCTCACCTGGTGGCGTGAAGTGCCCATCAAGGCGCCTGGCAGGAGCGCTGGGCGACGGATCCCTGCCCGAGAGCTTTGGATTTTGTGGCCGCCATCCGATGGAATGGCCCAAGCATGACCAGCTCAAACGTTTCGCCGAGTGCCCGAAGCTCCAACGCCGGATCCGGGCCGCCGGCGCCGGGCGCCATCGTGATCGGCGCCAGTTCCGGGATCGGGGCCGCCTTGGTGCGACGACTGGCGGGTGAGGGCTGGAACGTCGCCGCGCTGGCGCGCCGAGTGGACCAGCTCGACGAACTCGCGCGCGCCTGCTCGAGCGCCAACCTGCCGGGCCGCGTCTTCGTTCACGTCCACGACACGCACGATGTCGAAGCCGTGCCGGAGTTGCTCGAGCGCATCGCCAAGGAAGTCGGCCGCATCGACTTGGGAATCTACTCGGCCGCGGTGATGCCCAAGGTCGATCGTCAGAGTTACGACACTGCTGTCGACCTCGACATGCTGGCCGTCAACTTCGGCGGCGCTGTCGCCTGGGGCAACGCGCTGGCCGGACTGTTCAGGAGCCAGCGCTCAGGAACCCTGATCGGGATTTCTTCGATTGCAGGCGACCGCGGCCGCAAGCCCAATCCGATGTACGGCGCGACGAAGGCCGCAATGGACCACTACCTCGAAGCGCTGCGCAATCGTCTGGCGGAGTTCAACGTGCATGTGTGCACGATCAAGCCCGGTTACATCGACACGGCGATGACCCAGGGCATGCCAGGACTGTTTTGGCTGATCAGCGCCGATGACGCCGCCGGACGCATCCTCAAGGCCGCGCGCGCGAAGGTGAACACGCGTTACGTGCCCTGGCGCTGGTGCCTGGTCGGAATGGCGCTCAAGTCGATTCCTTCGTTCCTGTTCCGCAAGCTGAACTTCTGATGACTGCGCGTCCGGCCTCGCGCCGCGGAGTACCTCACGCATTCGAATTCGTCGAGGGATGGGGCATGGCCGTCGGAGCCTTCGGACGCGTGCTGCGGCCGCGTTCGGTCGAAGAACTGCGCGAGTGCTTCGCGCTGGCGCGTCGCGAGGGTCTGACGCTCGGCCCGCGCGGTGGGGGAATTTCCTACGGCGATGCGAGCGTCAACGAGCGCGGGCACACGCTCGATTGCTCGCGCATGAATCGCATCCTGGACTTCGATCCCGCGAGTGGCGTGGTCACGGTTGAACCGGGCGTGACCATCGAACAGCTTTGGAAGCACATCCTGCCTTTCGGCTACTGGCCGCGCGTCGTCTCAGGGACGATGTTTCCGACGGTAGGCGGCGCCGCGGCGATGAACATCCACGGCAAGAACAATTTTGCCGTCGGTACGATCGGTGAGGCGATCCGCGAGTTCGATTTTCTGCTGGCGACTGGCGAGCTGCGCCATTGCTCGCGCAGCGAGAACAGCGATCTCTTCCACGCCGCCATCGGTGGCTTGGGCATGCTCGGAGTCTTCACGCGCATCGTGCTCGAAACCAAGCGTGTCCACAGCGGCGATTTGCGCGTGCGCGCCATCAGCACGCGCAATCTTGGCGAGATGATGGCCTACATGGAGGCGCGGCGTGGCGACGCGGACTACCTCGTGGGTTGGGTCGATTGCTTTGGAAGCGGCAAGCAGATCGGCCGCGGGCTGATCCACCACGCGAACTACCTGCACGAAGGCGAGGATCCCGATCCCGTGCGGACATTGACCCTCGAACATCAGAATTTGCCCACGAAGATTTTCGGGGCCATCCCGACCTCCGAGGTTTGGCGCATCCTCGCGCTGTTTTGCAACGACTTTGGAATTCGCACGATCAACACGCTCAAGTACCACGCCGGCCGGTTCGAGGCTCGTGCCAAGCCGCACCTGCAGAGCCATGCGCGCTTCGCCTTCCTGCTCGACGCCGTGACCTGGAAATGGGCCTACGGACGCGAGCCCATTCGCTACGGGATGATTCAGTACCAGACCTTCCTGCCCAAGGAAGTTGCCGAGCGCGTGTTCACTCAGATGCTCGAGCGCTGCCAGCAGGCCGGCCTGGTTCCGTACCTGGGTGTCTTCAA
>JAYUOR010000623.1:0-7406 GCA_043760765.1 Planctomycetota bacterium
GTAGGGTGGGGAAGTACCTGACTCGGTACGACAACGAAAGACGGGGGCCCGGCGAACCGGGCCCCCGTCTTGGATCCACGCGACTTGGACGTCGCGAGAAAAATTACTGCAGCAGCTTCAGCGCGAGCTGCGGCTGCATGTTCGCCTGGCTCAACACGGAGACGGAGGCTTGTTGCAGGATCGAGTTGCGCGTCAGGTCGGCGGTTTCCGCGGCGACGTCGACGTCACGGATGCGGCTCTCGGCGGCCGCCAGGTTCTCCTTGGCCGTTGCGATCGAGGCGATCGCGCTGGTCATGCGATTCTGGGCCGCGCCCAGGGTACCGCGGGAGGTCGACACCAAGTCGAGCGCGTTGTCGAGGACGCCGAGTGCCGTGTTCGCGTTGGCAACCGAGGTCAAGTCCAGGGCTCCGGGGAGCAACGTGGCTGCCGTCGTATCCGCCAGGGCCACCGTGATGCTCTCGCCTGCGTTCACCCCGACCTGAATGTCGAGCGAAGCGGTCGTGCCGTCAAGCAGTGCAACGCCGTTGAAGGTCGTCTGGGTCGCGATTCGGTCGATTTCGGCAGTCAGTTCCTGGAACTCGTTGTCCAGCGTCGTGCGGTCAGTCGCGTTCAGCGTGCCGTTGGCGCTCTGAACCGCCAGCTCGCGCATGCGCGAGAGGTTGTTCGAGAGCTCCTGCATCGCGCCTTCAGCTGTTTGCGCCAGGGAAACGCCGTCCTGTGCATTGCGGCCGGCCACTGCGAAGGATCGGATCTGGGCGCGCATGCGCTCGGAGATGCCAAGGCCCGCGGCATCGTCGGAGGCCGAGGCGATCCGCAGGCCGCTCGACAGGCGGGCGAAATTGCCGCTAAGGCGTCCGGAAACCGAGGCCAGATTCCGCTGCGCGGTCATCGAGGCGATGTTCGTGTTAACTCGCAAACCCATGATTCACTCCCTAGAAACTTTTCGGTTGAGACTGCGCCGTGCGCTTCGTGCGTGCGGCGCTGTTCGTAGCGATGAGCGTTGGAGCGCGACACCCGAGGGCCTCGCGCACGTCATCGCCTTGGTTGCCTGAATTGTCGGAGGAAGTCCGCAGCGCTTGAGGCCGGACAGCCGGTTCGCTGAAAATCGCGCTCGCGCCGGCCGGGCACGCGCCGGCGGCACCCGGCGCCTGCACATATATAAGGAGGGCGCGCGGTCGGCAGCCCTGGGGCGGGAACGAACTGCGCGGCAGCAGGAAGGAAACTCCAGGGATCGGAGTTTTCTTCCGATGCGGCTTCGATGTCCTGTGCCGTCGATCTTCTAGCAGGGAGCCCGGGCCTCTTGGGCCTCGTCGGCCAGATCAGGCGCGTCGCGGGGACTGTTCGCACCACCGTGCTGATCCACGGCGAGTCGGGTTCGGGCAAGGAACTCGTCGCGCGCGCGATTCACCAACTTTCGGCGCGGCGCGATCAGGCCTTCGTCGCGCTCAACTGCGCCGCACTGACCGAGGGCCTGCTCGAGGCCGAGCTCTTCGGCTACGAGCCCGGTGCCTTCACCGGCGGCGACCCGCGCGGGCGCGAAGGTCTGCTGCATGCAGCCCAGGGCGGCACGTTGGTCTTCGACGAAATCGGCGAGCTCGCGCCGCAGCTGCAGGCCAAGCTCCTGCGCGCCCTGCAAGAGCGCGTCTATCGCCGCATCGGGGCCGCACAGGAACGGGCCTTCGATGTGCGCGTGATTGCCTCGACGCACCGCGACCTGGCGCGAGAAGTCGCCGCTGGCCGCTTCCGCGAGGACCTTTTCTACCGGCTGAACGTGCTCTCGCTGTGCGTTCCCAGCCTGCGCGCCCGGCCCGAGGACATCCTGCCCCTGGCGCGCCGATTCATGGACAGCGCCTGCGCTGAGTTCGGCCGCGAACTGCAGGGTCTTTCCGCGGCCGCGGCCGCGGCGTTGGAACAGCACCGCTGGCCCGGCAACGTGCGCGAGCTCGAGAACACACTGCAGCGCGCGGTGCTTCTGGCGGGCGGCCCTTGCATCGAGGTCCGCGATCTCACCATCGGCCCGCTGAACAACTCTCCCGTGGCCGCCGACGCGCTGCCGCTGGGCGACCGCTCTCTGCGCAGCGTGGAACAGAGCCTGATCCGGCGCGTGCTCGAAGAAAGCGCCGGCAACCGCTCGCGCGCCGCCAACGTGCTCGGAATCAACCGCACGACCCTCTACGCAAAGCTGAAGAGCTACGGGATCGCCGGCTGACGGAAGCAAACGTCCTATCCCCGGGAAAAAAGTGCGCGCCCTGAAGGTCACGACCGCAAGGGATTCCCGATGCAGGCCGACAAACCGCTTGGCCGGAACTTTGCGCTCGGCAACTCAAACACGGAACACTCGTATGCAACCTGACAAGCACAGCGCGACGCAGGCAGAGCCGATCGAGTCGGCCAATCTCGGCCTGACGATGACGCGCATCCTGAAAAATCCTCTGGCCGCGCTGCGCGCCAGCATGGAGAGCCTCGCCCGCGAGCTGCCGGACAACGATCCGCGCTCCGAACATGTGCACGCGGCCCTGGAAGAAGTCCTGCGCATCTCGCGTGGCGTTCAGGACCTGGTCGAGTTCGCCGCGCCGCGTGCAATCGAGCCGCTGGCCTGCACCAGCGACGAACTCTTGTTCAGCACATTGCGCATGTTGCCGCAAGCCTCGCGCTCGCGCGTGCGGCTGGCGCGGCCTGCGCACGCAACGACGATTCAGATCGACGGGCCGCAACTCTGCCTTGCCCTGCGCCACCTGGCCGAATACACACTGGCCACGAGCCTGGGCGAAGTGCTCTTCGGAGCGCGCGAGGAAAACGGCGCCGTCTTGTTCACGCTGGTCGGTGAGGCCTGCCCCACCGGCATGCACGAGTCAGTCCAGATCGATCTCGGTCTGCACCTCGCGGGCCGCGACATTCCGCGCATGGGCGGATCATTGACACTGCAACGCTCCGCGCGCGGCGCCACCTGTATCCAGGTCTCGTTCCAACCCGACTCGCTGGGTGGGAAGCACGCTTGAGCACGGCCGCACACATCCTGGTGGTCGATCCCGACGCGCACTTCGCGTCGCGCGTGGTCGCCGCACTGGCGGAGCGCGGACTCGAAGCCGGCGCCGTCACGTCGCTGTCCGCCGTCCCGGCGCAAGCTCGCCCGGCGTTGTTGATCTGCGCCGCGACGCTCGACGACGGAAGCGCAGTTCAATTGCTCGCCCACTTCGAACAACAGGGCCACATCTGCCCGGCCGTGCTCACCGCAAAATCCACGAGCGTCGCTGTGTGCACCGTGGCCATGCGCGCCGGAGTGCGTGAATTTCTCGTGCAACCCTTCTCGATTCCCGAGTTGATCGACGCCGCCCTGCGTGTCTTGCCGAAGCCTGCCTTGCCTGGGCGCGCGCAACTATGTCTGGACGGGATCGCCGACATCGAATCCAACGCTCGCGCGTTGCGCGAACTGCTCGCCTTCCTGGTCATCCAGGGATTCGCCACTGCAGCGCGTGCGCGAATCGCGGGCGCCACGGCTGAAATCCTCGAGAACATCGCGCGCCACGCCTATCCCCACGACGAGGGCTGCTTCCGATTGGAAGCGAAACTGCAGAGCGGTCGACTCCGAGTCGAGATCACGGACGACGGCATCGGCTGCGACGTGACTCGACCGAGCCTGACCTCGAGCAGCGCTTCGGCAGTCTCGGGCCTGGCCCGCGCCTGCGCCCTGGCCGAGAGTTTCAAGCTCTCGAATCGGCCTGAGGGCGGCATGCGTGCAAGCCTCGAGTTCAGCTCGACCAGTTTCCTGTTCGCGGACGAACGCGGCGTCGATCTCTCCGATCTCGATTACCTCGAGCCGCTGACCGCGCGCCGCATCCTGGAGTCGCTGCGCGATGACTCGGCGCCTCAATTCCAGCTCTCGCCGGCTCTCGCCGTCTGCGTCGGGCGGCTCCTGTCCGCAGCACATCAGGTCGGAAGTCCTCTAGCCGCGCTCAGGAGTTGAACGTGACCACGGGCAACATCACCAGCGAAGAGGACGATCTCTTCAATTTCGACGGCCTGAGCCACGGCGCGAAGCCCAATCCTCCGGCGCCCAAGCTTGCGACCGCGCCCGTTGCATCCGCTGCTCCGGCTGCGGCGCAGGCTGCCACTCCCGTGTCGCACGCTGCATCGACTGCACCGGCTGCAGCTTTGCCGCTGGCGAACGCTCCCGCCGCACGCGCGCTGCCGACCCCGGTGGCCGGCGCGCAAGGCCATGTCGCCGGTCAGCTCCCGCTCGTCGCAGCGCAGCTGGCCAAACCGGCGAGCACTCCGACCTCCGAAGCTTCCGCGCAAGTTCAGACGGCGAGCCGCGGAAAGCAACGGCCCTCGATTCTGACATTTGCGGCGCTGCTGCTTGCGACGCTCGTCAACGTGGCCTTGGTAGGCATCGTCTGGCGTTCGATGTCGAGCATGGACAGCGCGCTGAAGGAAGTCGGCGAACGCGCCGGCCGCGTCGACGAACACACCGATCCGGCGCCGCCGGTCCAACCCAGCACGTGGAAGGACTTGTCCTCTCTCGCGCCCAAGTCCGACGAAGGCGAGCTCGCGCTCGCGACCGCCGCCGCAGAAATTGCGCGCGGCGAGTACGAGAGTGCGCGTGCGCGACTGTATTCCGTGCTCTCGGTCATCGATCGCTTCGACGCGAAAGTGCGCTCGAACCTGGCGTCGCGGGCCCAGGTGCTCGCGGCCGATTCGTTCCGCGAACAGGCCGACCGCGTGGAACGGGAAGCCGGGGCCATCGCTGCCCCGGGTTTCATCGACGAATCCAAGGAGAAACACCCGTGAAGCATTTCTTCACCCCGCTGCTCGCGTGCGCGGTCGCCTGGTGCGCGACAACGGACGCCTCCGCGCAGGACAAGACCGCCACCGCACTGGTCTCGACCGTGCAACGCGAGGGCGAATGGTTCTGTTCGATCTCCGCTCCGCGCACGGCGCAGAGCGGCATCGTCGAGCAGCTGGCGCGCAGCATGCAGATCAAGGTCGAAGGCCTGGAGCTGATTTCGCCCACCGCCTTGGTGACCGTCGAACTGCGCGATCGGCCGATCCCGCAAGCTCTCGAGTGGATCCTCGGCGCTTCCAACCTGCGCGTGAAGTGGCGCACGGGTGTGCTGTCCATTCAAGCGCTGCTGCCGGACTCGCCGACGCCCGACGAGCTGCGCGATTGCGCGCTGGCCACGTACTCGGGCGCGCTGCGCAGTTTCCCCGATCCGGAAGCGGGCGCCGCCGCCGCATTCGCGCGGGCCTCGATCATCGAACAACGCGGCAACATCCCCCAGGCCCTGGCGGAGTA
The DNA here is from genome assembly GCA_043760765.1 of Planctomycetota bacterium. GTDB lineage: Bacteria > Planctomycetota > UBA1135 > UBA1135 > JADJQU01. The sequence continues at coordinate 5,294 of JAYUOR010000623.1, forward strand.
CGACTCCCTCGTGCGGGCGTTCCCGCAATCTCCGCAGGCGCCTCAAGCACTGATTCGCGCGGCACGCCGACTGTTCGAGGCAGGCGAATACGAGAGCGCCTCCGCGCACTACGCCGACCTGCTGCGACTCTCCAGCTCCAGCCCTTTCCACTTGGAAGCCCGCGTCGGTTTCGCGAGCAGCCTGGCGCGCAAGGGCGACTTCCGCACCGCGCTGCGTCTGATCTCGGCGCTGGACACGTCGAACCCGGCGTTGACGCGCCTTGAGATTCACCAACGTCTCTTGCTGCGCGCGCGCTGCGTGCTCGGCGAAGGCAATCCCTCCTCCGCGCGCGCGCTGCTGCGCGAGTCCGAGAACGGCGGACTCGAGACCGAACTGGAACCGGATTTCTTCGAGCTGTCCGCGCACGCACTGCCGGCCGATGCGCCGCCCGAATACGCGGCGACAGTCTGGATGGAACATGCGCGTCGCGCGACAGGTTCAGCGCGCGCCGCGGCCGCGGCCGAGGCTGCGCGATTGACGCTGCTCTCCGGCGACGAACTCGGCACACTGGTGATCGATCGTTGGGCAGAGCTCAACGGCGCCGGCGAAGCGACACATGCCCACGCAGCGGCCGCTCGCGAGGCTCTCGGCCTGGATTCGAAGTCGCTCGGCAGTGACGCCAGCGCGGATCGCCTGGCCCGCGCCGAACGATTGATGCGCGCTCGCCTGTGGGCCGAAGCGTTTTCGGCCTTCGCGCAACTGCGCGAGCAGGCGTCGCCGTTGGACGAAGCCGGACGCACACGTCTATACACCGGACTGGCGCGCTGCCTCGACGGTCAGAATCGCGTCGACGACGCGATCACGATGTTGCGCGAAGGCCTGGAGCTCGTCACCGACGTCGATCGCCGCCGCGAGTTCTACATGACGGCGGCTTCGATCTTCGAAAACCGAGAGCGCGTCGACGACGCGATCGAAGCCTACCGCGGGAGGCTCTAGCCCATGCGAAAACTGCTCTGCTGGAACCTTGTGATCTGCGCACTGCTGTGCCTGCCCGCGCTGGCACTGCGCCAGGACGACAAACAAGCGCTGCGCGAACTGCTTTCGCGCACGGTCAATTCACTGGCGACGTTCAAGGATTTCGATCGACGCGTCGAGGCGCGCGACGCGGATGTCGTGACCGAGTTGATCGCCGCGTCCGAGGCCGGTCCCAGCGACGTGACCTTGGCCGAGGCTGAACTGGTCGCGCTGCGCACGCGCGTCAACGCATTGCAGGAGATCCTGGATTCGCGCGCAGCCTGGAGTGGCGCCCTTGCCGCTGCCCCGGGTGTCGATCCGAAAAAGACGGGTCCCGAAACCCAAACGGAAGGGACTGCGGTCAACGCTGCAGCCCCCGTTTCGCAGTCGACTGCGCAGGCCGACGTTCCCGCGAGCAACAAGAAGTCCTTCGAAGCCGAGAACTTCATCGCCGACCGCGCGCGCCTGGGCCGTGCCTGCTGGCGCGGCGGACGTTACCTGGAAGGCGTGGCTGCGCTCGAGGCGCTCGCCGGCGAACCGCAAGCCGATTACTGGCGCGCGCGTTGTCTCGAGAAACTCCTCCGTTATTCGGAGGCCCTCGCGCTGTACCGCAAGGTGATCGAAATCGCGGGTGACAGCCCCGAGGGCAAGAGCGCGCGCGAAGACCTCGAGTTCCTCGAGTGGAGCATCAGTCACAAGCTGGTGAACTCGAAATGAACACGCAGCTGATCGAAGAACAGGATCGCGTGCAACTCGCGCACGCCGTGAACGAGCTGACGCGCATCAGCGCGGAACTGCTCGTCAGTTACCAGGCCCTCGAGACTCGCGCGAGTGAAGTCGAGGCGCAATTGAACAGCGCGAAGCTCGAGATCGAACGCCTGCACGGTCTCGACAAGCTCGCCGCGCTCGGCAACATGGCCGGCGGCATCGCGCACGAGTTGCGCAATCCGATGAATGCGGTCAAGGGCTTCGCCGGCCTGCTGCACGCGCGCCTCGCCCTGGATTCCAAGGAACGCCGCTGGGCGTCCTTGATCGTCGCGGGCGTCAACGAGGCCGATGCGATCCTGGGCAATCTGCTCTCGCTCGCGAAGCCGGAAAAGCTCGTGGTCGAAACCATCG
>JAYUOR010000624.1:0-2879 GCA_043760765.1 Planctomycetota bacterium
ATGCGCTTCGAAGTCGAGGAGATCGGCGGCCAGTCGGGCGCCGAAGTCGCCAGCGACTTCAACGTCTTGCCCGCGCAAGCGGAAAACGAAGGCGAGGACGTCGTGTTGCTCGCCATGGCGCGCGAGTCGTTGCTCGAGACGCACCAGGCCGGGCTGCAGAAGGCCGGTGGCAAACTCGACGCCTTCTCGCCCAACGCGCTGGCCTTGTACAACGCCTGGCTGCGCTACGGCGTGATCGAAGACGACACGATCCTCTTGGCGAACATCGGCCACGAAAATGTCGACGTAATCTTGGTGCGCGGCGCGGATCTCCTGTTCGCGCGCAATTTGACCGGTGGTTCAAAGCTTTTCGACGACGCGCTGGCCGAGCGCTTCGGCGTGTCCGCCGCCAAGGCCGAAGATCTCAAGCGCAAGATCGTCGATTTGACGCCGGGTGTCCTGCCGAAGGATCCCACGGCCGAGAAGGCCGCACGCGCCGCGTCGGCGCCGGCGGGATCACTGCTCTCTCTGTTGCAGTCGACGGTCATGTTTTGCAAGAGCCAGGTGAAGCTCTCCAGCCTACGCGTCGATCGAGTGCTGTTGTGCGGGGGCGGCGCTGCGCTCAAGGGCCTGCCGAAATTCCTGTCGAACGGCATGAATGTGCCGGTCGATGTGTTCGATCCGTTCCGCGTGGTCGAAACTGGAGGCCTTGACGCCGCCGGCGCTGCGCTGCTTGAAGACCATCGGCTCGAGTCGGTTATCGCGCTGGGCCTGGCGACCATGGCTTCGGATCTCGATGCGTACTCGGTCGAGATCCTGCCGCGCAGCCTGCGCAAGCGGCGCGAATTCATGGGCGGCACGCTGTGGATGATCGTCGCCGCTGCTGTCGCGCTCGCTTACCTGGGTTGGTACGGATTCACGACGCAGCAGAAACTGAGCGCGACGCGCACGCTGGTCGCGACGCTCGAGACCCGAGTGCGGCGCGCGAACGACATCGACCGGGAAGCGCGCGAGTTGATCGCGACGAATCAGAAACTTTCTGCCGAGGCCTTCCAATTGCAGTCGGTCGCCGGAGCCGGCGAGCAACTCGCGCGCAGCCTGTGGGCGATCGGCGAGACGATACCCTCCGACTTCTGGCTCGCGGCGCTCTCCAGCGATCGGCGCTTCAACGAAAACCTGCGCGTCCTGCGCGGCGAAGAGCGGCCGATCCTGCACATCGAGGGCCGCTCGCGCGAAGGCACCGCCTCGCCCGCACAGCTGTTTTCGGCCTTCATCTCGGGCATCTCGCAACGCCTCTCGAGCGGGCTCGCGCTGGCGCAGAACCCCAGTCCCTCCTTCGACAAGTTCACGCTCGACATGACCCTGTTCGCGCCGCCGCCGCCGCCCGTAGCTGCCGCCGAGGGAGCCGGCAAGTAGCCATGGACCTCAACGATTTCTGGCAGGAAAACAAACGCTTCGTGCTCATGACGAGTGGTGGCGTGCTCGTCTTCTTCACGGGCGTGGTGCTGATCAAGAACCTGTTCGGTTCGGAGCTCGCCGACCAGGAGCGTCGCAAGCTCAAGGCCGAGAGCACACTCGTCGGTCCGCTTTATCCGCAGTCGGATCTGGATCTGTTGCGCGCTGAAAACCAGAAACTCGTCGCGGCCCAGGTGGCACTCACCAAGTCCAGCGCGTTCGAGGCGCGTCCCGCCTTCGCGCCCAATTCCGGTTCGCTGGCGAACCGCTACTTTGAAGTCGTCGCCGCGACGCGCGACGAACTCTTGCCTGCGGCCGGCCGCGCCGGCATCCCGGTGCCCGAGAACCTGGGGCTGCCGGCGATTGCGCCGACGAAAGACGCGCACATCGCGCGCTGCCTTGACGGCCTCGATGTGATCGACCGCACGCTGCGACTGGGCTTCGAAGCCGGCATCGGCCGAGTCGAGAGCATCGACATCAAACTCGACCCGAACTTGCTCTCGGGCAAGCCACTAGAAGGTCTCGAAAAGACCCTGATCACGTTCAAGCTGCGCGGCAACGCGACTGCGTTGACGCGCCTGGTGCTGATGCTCGAGCGCTCGGTCGAGAAGCGCGTAGCCGTCCTGGAAAAAGCCGAGTTCCTGGCCGGCGGCGCCCGCGAGGATGAGGCGCGACTGGAGCTGACCCTGGCTGCGGTGCGCCTGCACGAGTCGAAGGCCGAGTCGAAGGAGAAGAAGTGAGTCTGCGCAAAGAACCCCTGGTGCTGTGCGCGACCCTGCTCGGTGTCGGGCTGATGGTCTACACGTCGCTGCCCTCTAGGGCGCGCACGGCGCCCAAGCGCGGCAACAAGCCGCCCCTCGAAGTGCAGCGCATCCCCGACGTGGGATTGGCGACGCCGGCCGCGCGCGATCTCGGGAAACTTTCGCGCGACCTATTCTCGCCGCCGCGCGACACGCATCCCTTGCCGCTGCTCGACATCGATGCGCCGCCGCTCGCGCCGCTCACAGCAGTGTACCCGCCGCCGATGCCCGGTCCGCGGCCTGCACAGTACGGCAAGCTCTTGCGAGCGGATGCGACACCCATTGCGGTCGCGGGTCTGTTCGCAACCGACGTGGCCAGCGCGGCGGAATTGTCCAGCGGTCAGGAAGAGCCCGCGCCGAGCGCGCTGGTCGGCCTTGGATACACAGGCGACAAGAAGAAGCCCGCCGCGGGCAAGGAACAAGACGCGCTGACCTCCGAGCAACGCGCGGCCCAGCTCGCGGGTTACAAGAAGCTCTACGACTGGCTGCGGCTCGATGACAACGCGCCGCGTTTCGGCCAGATCCGTAACAAGGACAAGTTTGCGCTGAAGACTCGTGGCGAGGAACGTGTGTTGTTCCTCGAACTCGATCCCGTGACCGGTCTGGAGGCGCATCCAGGGCAGCTGCCGTTCGACTTCGAGCGCC
>JAYUOR010000625.1:0-2869 GCA_043760765.1 Planctomycetota bacterium
GCGGCAGTGTCGAAAGTCCCCGGCGGCGAGCATCGCAAGGCAGACCGCGTTGCCTGTGTCAGTCGGTTCAAGTTCGGGCGCGAGGGATGAGGACTCAGCGGTGGCCGCAGGCTTCGGGAGTTCTGAAATCTCATCTTGGGGACCACGGCCGGCCGGCTGATGGCGCTGCTGATCACTGTTCCCCTTCGCTCGCTTGCCATTCGAGACCTTCGACTTGGGCTCGAAGCGCGCCCGCAGGTCCGACCACTTCCATTTGCACCGATCGTGCTGACATCCGGCAGCGATTGCGCCGTTGGGGAACTGAGCGACGAAGGCAGCCTGATCGACACCGTGCGTCTCATCCATCGGACAGCAGGCAAGGATCCACTTGGTGCCGCCGACCCACGGTGATTCGTGATGAACCTTGATCCCATTCCTGTCCAGGAACGCGGGCACGTCGAACTTGGCACGACTACCGCTTGAGCTGGTGGACTTCGAGGAGCGCCCACCGCTCGAATCCTTCGCCGAGTCCGCATCATCGAGATTCATGGACCGCACGAATGCTGCGATCTGATCGCGCGACAAGACTTCGAGAGTAACGGGCGCCTCGATGACCTTGGCCATGCGGTGCGGCCTCTCCGGAATGTCGTCGCCCTTGCAGCCGCGTGTGCCGTAGAGCTTGCTGATCCGTGCCGGATTGCCGACGGTCGTGTCGAGCTTGACCGACTTGTTGGAGACGATCACGTCAAGGACACGCAGTACCTGCGCGACAATGTCGTCGCCCTTTGGCAGCACCACGCGGAAGACAAGGTGTGCGCCGTTGCCTGAGTCCGCGAACAACGGTTGCGGCCACCCAAGTTGTTCGCACAAGATTTGTCGCAAGATCCGAGCGCTCCCAATGGCAAGAGCGTGCTCCGCGTCCGTCGCAGAGATTCCCGACCGCCGCACGGGGTCAAGGTCGATCAGAAGCAATGCTCGTTCGAGAACATCGGTGTCTGCGGCCGCTGCCTTCGACGGGATGAAATGTCCCGCCGCCAACGCGAACATCGTCGGGTCGATCGGGTTGAGCGTGACGTAAACGCCAGTCCATCTGGCGAACTTTCGCAGCCCATCGATCAGGGCGGCATGGTCACGACCGCGGAAATAGCCGACGTACGTTTCGGACCAGGTCTTCAGCTTGCTCAACGCGCCATTCAGAACGCGAACCTCAAAGACTTGATCGGGGAGGAAGAAGTAGCCGAGCGCTCGGCGGGTTTCCTCAGCGTCGACCAGAACTGGATCTGGTGTGATCGCCGGGGGCCTGTCCCTGCTCCATGCACGATCCGGGGGCCCGGGCGCCGAAGGGGCAGGCGGCAGCGGACTCGGACGTTGAGGTGCCGGGAGTGGTTGCGCAGGATGTAGAGGCGGCATCGAAGCGCCGGGCGGCGTGTTGTCAGCGCCCATCGCGACCCCCGTCGTCGATCCCAACTCGCCCTTGGCCTTCGTCAACGTCTGTCGGGCAACCTCGCTGGAGCCACGCGTCAATCGCCGCGCGCTTCCATCGCACAAGGGAGCCGAGACGAACGGGCTGCGGAATGAGGCCCCGCTTGGCGAGGCGGAAGACGTGGCGCGTCGAGCAGCACAGATCGGCCGCCACCTGGGTGACGTCGAGAAGCGCAGGCGCGCCCTTAGACTTCGTTGATGAACTGGACATGTCGGGGACCCCTTGGTCTTGTCCCGGGGAGCGAAATACTCCTCGGTCACCGACAGTCGTAGGTGCTATTCGTGCATCCGTCGATCCGTCACATGATGGATCGGATGATGGATGTGATGGATTTCGTGATGGATCTCATGACGAATTCGCTCCAGGATTTTTCGTGCGTATCTTTGTCAGCGAGGAGCGCAGGTAGAACGTGAAGTGCGAGGTTGCCGACTCGCGCCGCCACATTCGGCCATCCCCGTCTACTCCTGAGAGGGGGTCGTCGCGGGACGGACCGATCGCACGGTAGTTTGCGAGCGTCCGCGTATGGACCTTTTCAATTCTCGCCGCCTCGATCGATTTCACCCACTGCCCGTTTGTCTTGTCGAGTTCAGGAACTTGAACGTTTGCCGTCCGATCAGCCGGGTCGCGTTGGCCATGCTTGCGACGCCCCTTCCTCGTCGGAGGCTGCAATGCCGCCAGCTCAAATCGAATTCGTCGCACCTGCCCCAAGGCCATCTTCGCGTCCTTGACACGGCGTTCGTCCGTCCTGATGCGTTCCACAAGGGACTCGATGGCGGCGACATTCTCTTCGCAGTCGGCGGCGATGGTCTTCATTCTCGTGCGGTACACCCTCCAGGCGAGGAGCATCACTGGCGCGTAGTCGCGAATGAAGGTGCCTCCGTAGTCCTTGACGCTGGAGTCGAAATTGAAGTCAAGGCCTTCAATGATCGAGCGTTCCAACTCGTCCTCGAACGAGGTCAATGGCACCGTGTGAAGGCACTCTCGCTGAAACACTGACCACCATTCGGCAGTCAGTTGGTTGTCCCGAGTTCGGCGCACCATCGGCAAAAGGATCTGTTCGAAACGGATCAGAATCTCGTCGGGAGGCTCGGTACTTGGGGTCCACGGCGGGCTCATTGTTGCTGGCTCCGCGACGAGGCTAGCAACCAATGGCGAGATGGCCAATTCGTCCCGGCCCGCCTCTCAGCCCAGCACCCTCCGCAACTCCGCCTCCCTCGGCCTGGCGTACACCAGCGTGCTCGCAATCGACCGATGCCGCATGGCCGCCTTGACCAGCAGCACGTCCCCGCACCTCGCGTACAGCCGAAGCGCGAACGAATGCCGCAGGGAGTGCGCCGACCCATGCTCAACGCCGGCGCGCCTGAGCCAGATCTCGACGCGCCGTTGGGCCTGACGCTGCCCGAGCCT